>JBAXRL010000055.1:0-11437 GCA_037131205.1 Actinomycetes bacterium
GACGGCAAGCAGCTCCGCGTGGTGCGCTTCACCGACTACACCGCCGAGAAGGTGCGCACGCTCTTCGCCAACGCGCACGAGCTGCGCGAGGAGTGGGCCGACCCGCTGAAGCGGGCCGACGTGGTGGAAGCCTTGGAGGAGCGAGGTATCGACTACGCGCACCTCGCCGACGAGGCCGGCCAGCCAGACGCCGACCCGCTCGATTTGCTCTGCCATCTGGCCTTCAACGCGCCCTTGCGCACGCGGCGCGAACGCGCTCAGCGGCTGCGCAGTGAGCGCAAGGACTTCTTCGCGCAGTACGGCGCGGAGGCGCGCCAGATCCTCGAGGACTTGCTCGACAAGTACACCGAGCACGGCGCCACCCAGTTCGAGGTGCCCGACGTGCTTGAGGTGCCGCCGATCAACGCCTTCGGCAACGTCATCGAGATCGCCAAGCTGTTCGGCGGGGCGCAGAAGCTGCGCGCCGCCGTGAATCAGCTGCAGGCGTTGCTGTACGCCGCCTAACCGGGGAGCACCATGCCCAGATCCAAGAAGCCTGACGTCGCACCGCTGACCACCACCCAGCAGCTCGGCAGCCTCATCAAGTCCGCGCGCGACATCATGCGCAAAGACAAAGGCTTGAGCACCGACATCGACAGGCTGCCGATGCTCACCTGGGTGATGTTCCTCAAGTCCCTCGACGACATGGAGCGGCTCGAGGAGGAGCGCGCCGAGCTGACCGGGGATGAGTACAAGCCCGCCATCGAGCCGCCCTATCGCTGGCGTGACTGGGCGGCGCCCAGCGACGGCATCACCGGCGACGAGCTCACAGCATTCATCAGCTACGAGGACTGCCTGCTGCCCGACGGCACCCGCGGCCCCGGCTTACTGCCCTATCTGCGCGGCCTGCAGGGCGTCAACGGCGACGGCGCCAGGCGGCGCAACGTCATCGGCGCCGTCTTCAAGGACGTGCAGAACCGCATGATGAGCGGCTACCTGCTGCGCGACGTGGTCAACAAGGTGAACGGCATCCACTTCCTCGCCAAGGAGGAGCTGTTCACGCTCGGCCACATGTACGAGACGATGCTCCGCGAGATGCGCGACGCCGCCGGCCAGAACGGCGAGTTCTACACGCCGCGGCCGGTGGTGCGCTTCATGGTCGCGGTCACCGATCCGAAGCTCGGCGAAACCCTGCTCGACCCGGCCTGCGGCACCGGCGGCTTTCTCGCCGAGGTCTACCAGCACCTCGAGAAGCAGTGCCAGACGGTGGAGGACCGGCGCACGCTGCAGGAGCGCAGCCTGTTCGGCGGTGAGGCGAAGCCGCTACCCTACCTGCTCTGCCAGATGAACCTGCTGCTGCACGGCCTCGAGGCGCCGCAGATCGACCCCGGCAACAGCCTGCGCTTCAAGCTCAGCGAGCTCGGCGACAGGGACCGCGTCGACGTGATCCTGACCAACCCACCGTTCGGCGGGGAGGAGGAGCCCGGCATCAAGGGCAACTTCCCCAGCGACATGCAGACCGGCGAGACGACCTTGCTCTTCCTGCAGCTCATCATGCGGAAGCTGCGCCGCGGCGTCGGCGCTGCGCGCCCCGGCCGCGCCGCCGTGGTCGTCCCCAACGGCACCCTCTTCGGAGACGGCGTCTGCGCCCGCATCAAGGAGCAGCTCCTCACCGAGTTCGACCTGCACACCATCGTGCGCTTGCCCAACGGCGTCTTCGCGCCCTACACGAGCATCCCGACGAACCTGCTCTTCTTCGTGCGCGGCGGGCCGACCAGGGAGATCTGGTACTACGAGCTGCCGCTGCCCGAGGGCCGCAAGAACTACACGAAGACGAAGCCGCTGCAGTTCGAGGAGCTCGCGCCGCTGATCGAGTGGTGGCCGCGCGCCAGCCGAGCCGAGAACGAGCACGCCTGGCGCGTCCCCGCGAGCGACGTGCATAAGTACGACGCCGCCGGCGCCCTGCAGTCGGTGAACCTCGACGTGAAGAACCCGATCGGCGCCGACGCCTTGGAGCACCTGCCGCCCGAACAGCTCATTGACGACATCCTGGCCAAGGAGCGCGAGATCATCGCGATCCTGGAGGAGATGAAGGCCGAGCTCGCGAGCTGGGATGAAGAGGACGCAGGGGCTCAGGCGTGAGTCGTTGGCCGATGGTGGCGCTTGGGAAAGTGCTGACCCAATACCGGGAGTACATCGACGCGCCTGAGGCACGCGAGTATCCGAAACTGTCGGTCAAGCTGTACGGCAAGGGTGCTGTCCTGGATGCCCCGGTGGATGGCGCCAGCCTCAAGATGAAACGGCACCAGCTGGCGAAGCCGGGACAGGTAATCCTCTCCGAGATTTGGGGAAAGAAGGGTGCCATCGGCTTCGTGCCGCCGAGCGGCGATGGCGCACTGTGCACGAGTCACTTCTTCCTCTTCGACGTAGACACATCCAAGCTCGAGCCGGGCTGGCTTCAAGCGATCTTCACCGCGAACTACCTCGAGCCCCAACTCGAAGAGCGAGCGTTCGGTACGACGGGCTACGCGTCGGTGCGTCCTCGAGACCTAGTCGCGTTGGAGATACCGCTTCCGCCTATGGAAGAGCAGCGGCGAGTTGTCGAGAAGCTCGATCGACTCGCCACGCAGTCGGCGCGACTTCGCAATCTTCAGGGGCACGTAGAAGGCGCCGTCGATGCATTGCTCCTGGCGAGGCTGAACAGATTCTTCGGCGACCCGTACCAGGGCATTGTGGGCGACGGAGGATTCACCGAGTTCGCTTCCGTCCAGGAGCTCTCATCGGATGTTGCCGACGGTCCCCACGCTACTCCCCAGTACGTGGACGAGGGCGTACCTTTCGTGACTGTCTTGAACATCACGTCAGGACGCGTGGACTTCAACGGAGCGAAGCACATCACTCCTGCTGCTCACGAGATGTATTCCAAGAGGGCGAAGGCGGAATCCGGCGACGTGCTCATCAGCAAGGACGGCACACTCGGCGTGCCCTGCCACGTCGATACTGATCGCGAGTTCAGCTTCTTCGTGAGCGTCGCGTTGGTGAAGCCACGGAGAGACCTACTGTATGGGCGCTTCCTGACATGGGCCCTCCGGGCTCCATATCTGCAGGATCGAATCGCCGAGCGCTCGCGCGGCGACATGATCCGACATCTCGTGCTGCGGGAGATCCGGCAGCTCTTGGTGCCCGTGGCGTCGCTTGCCGATCAGCGTCGAATCGTGTCTGAACTGGATGCCGTCGAGCGTCGGCATCAATCATTGGCGGCGACCATGCGGCAGTCTCAGGGCATCGCAACGGCTATCTCAGGGTCCGTGTCCGCCTCGGCATTTGCCGGCTCCGGATCTCTTGGACACGGATTTGTGTAGCATCAGTGTCCGAGCGAAGAGGCCGCCGTCCGCCCTACTTTGCCGGCCGATGGTGCGTGTACACTACGACAGACCAGCCAGCAAGGGCCGGTCGGTCGACTCCAGCGAGAGCTCGTCAGGAGTACCCAGCCGGCATGCGCCGAAGGTGTGGATACCTTGTCCGCCAAACACGTGACCGTCCCCATATCGCCTGAGCTGCTCGTCTGGGCGCGGACGAGCATTGCCAAGGACACCGCGGTTGCTGCCAAGAGCGCCGGTGTTCCCACCCAGCGTCTCCTCGCATGGGAGGCAGGTTCCGAACAGCCCAGCCTGCCCCAGCTCGAGGCGCTCTCAAGGGCCTACAAGCGCCCCTTGGCAGCGTTCTTCCTCGCGACGCCCCCCACCGAAGTCGCACCGCCTGCCGATTTCCGAACGCTGCCCGAGGGGGAACGAAGCGACCTGTCCGAGCCGACCATCCTGGCTCTTCGCCGTGCTCGTCAGGTGCAGGAGCTGGCCGAGGAGCTGGCCGAGAGCGCGGACGTCGACGTCCCCGAGTTGAGATTCGACATCGACAGACGCAATCCAGAAGAGACCGCGGCGCGCTTGCGTGTCCTGCTGGGATGGACGGGTTCCGAACTACGGGGGTGGGGCGATCGATACGCGGCGCTTCGCGGGCGCGTTGCCGCCGTGGAAGCGCTCGGGATCATCGTACTTCAGATGGCGATGCCGGTGGCCGAGACAAGGGGCTTCTCGCTGACGGACGGACCGTTGTCGATCATCGCAGTCAGCACGAAGGATCAGCCTGAGGCCCGATCGTTCTCCCTGCTGCACGAGCTCGTCCATGTGGTCAGTCATGCCGGTGGCCTGTGTGACATGCGGGTGGGCTCTGCTCGCCGTTCTGCGCCCGGTCCGCCCTTGGAGGTCTACTGCAATCACGTTGCGGGGGCGGCTCTGGTACCGCGCGACGACATGCTCGCGCACCCCGTTGTCCTCGACCACGGGGGCCGCGAAGAGTGGAGTGATGATGAGCTGAGGAGCCTTTCGCGCACCTACCGCGTGAGCCGAGAAGTGGTTCTTCGTCGATTGCTCACGTTGGAGCGAACGACCGACAGCTTCTATCAGCGTATGCGCTCTGTGTGGAAGAGGCGAACCCCAGACACGTCGGGCTTCGTCGCCGACAAGCCCGCGGAGGTGATACGTAGAAACGGCCTGCTCTTTTCGGGCATGGTACTCGAGGGCCTGCACACAGGCGCTCTGTCTCTGTCGGCAGCGGCCGACTACTTGGCGACAAAGCCCAAGCACGTCCGAGGCGTTGAGCGATTGGTGATGCATCGATGAGCGGAGCTTCGTGCACCTATTGTCTGGACACCAGTGTTCTCATTGAGCTTCACCGGGGCATCTACCCACGGGCCGTGTTCCCAGGAATCTGGGATGACCTCGAGCAGCTTGTCGACGATGGACGGATGGTTGCACCTCGCGAAGTCAGAAGAGAGCTGGATGATGGCCGAGATGAGCTCACCACTTGGGCGAAGACGCACAAGAACGTCTTCCTTGATCCGGAGCCGGCGGAGTACCCCCTTGTCGGTGCAATACAGCAGCGGTTCTCGACTGCCGGCACGGTCTGGCTCACCAAGGCTCCCCACGCGGATCCTTGGATCGTGGCGATGGCCCAGAATCGAAAGCTGGTGGTTCTCACCGCCGAGAAGTGGGGCCAGTCGATCAAGAACCCGAAGCTGCCGTTCGTCTGCGAGGAGTTCGGGGTGCGATGGCTGAGTATCGTCGACTTTCTGGTGGAGGAGGGCCTCTCGTACCCCAGCGCCCGGTAGAGCCGTTGGCAGCGCGCTTCTCCGCGGTCCCCCGCATCGTGTCCCCACGAAGTGAAGGACGGCAACGCGGTTTCCATTCTGGCCAGTCTCGTCACTTTCGCGCTCGGGTTTCTGGTTGGCCATCGACTGGCCATTGGCAACGACACGCGAAAGGGGTTCAACGCGGCTGCCCAACCGATTCGGGCATGGATCATCGAAGATCGGGATCGTCCCAGCCCGCACAGACAATCGCCGAGGAATGGGCCAAGGCGAGGTGCACCACGAGTATCCAGAGTGCACCCAGGCCAGGAGCTCCTCGGTGAGCTCCGCCGGTACAACAAGAAGAGCTGACGCATGCGCTGGCGTGCGCACAGCGGCGACGGGGTGGACACCGCGGCAGACGCGCACACTCGGTCGACGAACCGCTCAAGCCCGCGACATCCTACGTGGTCGATCTGAGCAGGCACTTTGGCAATCCCCTCGCGATTCGCCCGCTCACACGGCCCTGCCGGTTGTCGCCCAGTCAAGAGGCCGGATCAGCCGCCGGGGCGCCGTTCGCCCGCAGCGGCAGGAGCTCCAGCATACAAGCGGGAGCCCGACCCAGGAGACCCACGGCCTGTCGGGCATCTGCACATACGTGGCCCGCTGGCCAGCCCCGGTGTGCTGGCTCGCAAGGAGACGCTCGATCGGGTCCATTTCCCGTGCGGAAGGCCCACTGTCGAATCGGTCATCCGGCTCCTCATCGACGACTTCGGCGTGCCGTCAGACGCACCGGAGGAAATCTGGCGCCCGCCGCTGGCCGAGACTGAGCGTGATTTCTTGAACGTCGCGCACAAGGCAGTGCCGGACGCCGAGTAGAGCAGAGTCAGTCGCTCTCGGCGAAGACCGCCTCGATGAACCTGTGGCTCTGCTCATCGAGCTCCCAGTCCGGGTCAGCGAATGCAGCCAAGCCCTGAGGACCGCCGATGCCCTGCCGCTTCATCAGTTCATCTATTGGCACTGGGGTTCCGGTGAACAGCGCGGTGGGCGCGTGATCGGCTGTCTGGCGACTCTCTGCCGAGCCGCGCTTCTTCGCGTCTTCCATCTCCGGGATCGCGGTCATGCTGCTGTCTGTCTCGGCCATGAAGGCATGCCTCCTGAAGCTTTCCCAAGCTGCAGCGGTCACGGAGGTGACGGTTGCAGGCGGAAGCGTTCGGCCGGCGCGAAGCGGTAGCTCCCATATCGGGGATATTGTGAGCCGGATGCGCGAGCAGAACAAGCATGGGGAAATCCTGGCGCCGGCTTGGCCCGCTGCAAGAGTGCCGGCGGCTTGTGAGGATGACGATTGCCGGCTACCTTGGCCACCTTCGCCGGTGACTCCGAGACAGTCAGCTACGGACGGGGGCGACGGCCTCAAAGCTTGACAAGACACGCTCTAAGATTGATAACATGAAACGGTAACCTTGACAAGATTGGAGGTTGGCTTTGACAGGCGTGAGGGCGCGTGGGGAGGCGGTCCGCCGCTTCATCATCGACAACGTCGGCAAGCACCCGAACGACATCACTCGGCTGACAGCCGCGAAGTTCGGGGTCTCCCGGCAAGCGGTGAACCTTCACCTCCGCCGACTCGTCGACGAGGGCGCCCTCAGGCCAGACGGTGCGACGAGCAGTCGCTCGTACAAACTGGCTCCCCTGGTTACTTGGGAGAAAGACTACGCAATGGGCGACGGCCTCGCCGAGGATCGTGTGTGGATGCGGGATGTCGCTCCTTGCCTCGGTCAGATGCCTCAGAACGTCACTGACATTTGGCACTACGCCTTCACCGAGATGTTCAACAACGCCCTGGAGCATTCTGAAGGCAGCGCCGTACATGTCGCCATCGTCAAGACTGCGGCGAGCACAGACCTGGGAGTCAGCGACGACGGGGTCGGCATCTTCAAGAAGATCCAGGCAGCGCTTGGGCTCGAGGACGAGAGGCATTCGGTCCTCGAGCTTGCCAAGGGCAAGTTCACCACCGACCCCGCCAACCACAGCGGCGAAGGCATCTTCTTCTCCTCGCGCATGTTTGACGACTTCATCATCCGTTCGGGCGAAGTATTCTTCGATCACGCGTTCGCGAAGGATGAGGATTGGATCGTGAAGCGGGACAGTCGCATCCCGGGTACAGCGGTCCTGATGACCTTGAGCAACCACACGGCGAGAACCACGAAGAAGGTGTTCGATCGGTTCACTTCGGGGGGCGACGACTACGGCTTCACCAAGACCGTGGTTCCTGTACGGATGGCGACGTACGGCGACGACAATCTCGTCTCTCGCTCCCAGGCACAGCGGCTCCTGGCAAGAGTAGACAGATTCAAGGTCGTCGTTCTCGACTTCGACGGGATCGACGCCATAGGCCAAGCGTTCGCGGACGAGACCTTCCGGGTCTTTCCCGATCACCACCCTGAGATCGAAGTGCGTGGGATCCACATGAGGTCGGCCGTGAAGAGAATGGTCAGCCGCGCAGAGAGCGCAGGGCGGACCAAGCCGACGGCTTGACGCCGAGATGTGTTCTCTCGCGCCTTCGCCCTCAGGGCCGGGCGTGGTGTTCGCCGACTACCGGCTGTCGCGTGGCTCCTCGCCGTCGGGTAGACCAGCAGGCTGCTCAACATGCCGCCGCACGCCGCGCCGATCTCGCGCAGATGCGCGAAGGGCCGGGGGTGCTTCCGCACCCCCGGCCCTTCAAGGTGGGGAGCTCCAACCACCTCCACTTCGAAAGTGAAAGGTCTCCCCTGGCCATCAACGTACTCCAATGATACCCGGATCGGCTACGGATTCAACTGCGGCGGCCAGCCTCTGGCTTTCCCGGTGAGGGAGCACTCGCCCATGAAGCCGAGGTCCAGCGTCGCGTAGCGAGGATCCTTGTCGAGCCGTCGACGCCTCCAGATCCTCAGAGCCAGATCGGCCACCTGGATCGACTCGACGTAGCGACTGTCGACGGCGGTCACGGCAGCGAACTTCGGGAGTTGCCCGCTGCCACCCAAGTAGCGCCGCAGGTCGTCGAGCTGGCTGTGCGAGTGGCTGTGACGGTCGAAGACGATCTCGCATTCGGTGGAGGCCACAGGGTGTCGGGCGAAATGCCATTCGAGAAGGCAGCGGACTTGGAAGTTGCGAAACCGCACGCCGTCGACCGGATCCATGTACGGCCCGGCGTACGTTCGCTTGTCGATGTGGGTCACGCTGAAGTGGATCGCATGGGCGGTGGCCATGTGCCGAAAGATCTCCGCGAGCTTCGGTCGCAGGGTTGGGATGCTGTCGAGGCTCTTCGTCTCCTTGTAGATCTGGCGGTAGAAGCGCAGGTCGGCGAAACACTCGACCAATGGCGCCAGGCTGACGTCTGTGGTGTGGATCGCGATGGATGCGAAGTGTGTGCTGCCGGTGGCGGCCGGCCCTGGATCACCGTGTTCATCTATGAAGATGAAGTCGCGTCGCGCTTTGGCCGACAAGGTTCAGCCCTCGGAGTCGCTGTCGCGTTCAGAACGCGTGGGCTTCCCAGCGTAGCGCCCACCGCGGCCGGTGGGAAGGTGGGCAATTGCGGAGGAGTGGCAGCCTTGCTTCTGCACGTCTCGGTCATGAAGGCACGCCCCCTGATGCTTGCCCAGGCCGCAGCGGTCAGCGAGGTGACGGTTGCAAGGGCAAACCAGTGAGTCGCGCAGAATGCATGATTGACAGGCCATGGTTGACGATTCTATGCTGGGATGAATAGGGAGGAAGTCATGGCAGACTCGTACTGCACTTCTGGCGAGACCGGTCAGCGGGTGGCTCAGCTGCGCACGCAGATGCGCATGAGTCAGCAGGAGCTCGCTTCGCGGCTGGACGTCACGCAGTCCTCCATCAGCCGCATCGAAGCGGGCGAGCGAGCGCTCACGGTAGGCGAGCTCGGCCGGCTCACGCAGGTGTTCGGTGTCACTGTCGGGGCGCTGCTTTGGCGCGACGGCTCCGGTCTGGTCGCGCTGCGCGCACTCGCCGGCGGCCACTCGTCCGGCGTCCAGGAGTCGCTGCAGCTCTTCCGCGAGCTCATCGGCGACTACCTGGGCGCTCGGGCCCTGGTCGGATGACGCTTGAGATCAGGCCCCCCGACCCGGTCGCGCTTGCTCTGAGCACCCGCGACAATCTCGGCGTGGGCGGTCTTTCGCCGGTGCCCGACATCCTGCTGCTGGTCGAGGGCGCCGGTGTGCACGCATTCGTCGCCCCGCTGCCCGACGGCGGGCCGCAGGGCGCCTACGCGCTCGAGCAAGGCGAACCGTTCATCTTGATCAACAGCCGGGACGCGGTCGTGCGCATGCGGTTCACCCTGGCGCACGAGCTCGGCCACCACGTACTTTCGCACGGGGTCGCGTGGGATCAACTGATTGCTGCGGAACCGGCCGCGGCCAAGGGGCAGGACCCCCGCGAGGTCGCCGCCAACCGCTTTGCCGCCGAGCTCCTGGCGCCCCTCTCCGCCGCCCGCGCCTGGTGGTATCGCCAAGGGGCGGACACAGTCACGCTCGGCCACGTCGTGCGCTTCGCGGCGGCCTTCGGAGTGAGCGCGGCGGTCGCGCTGCTGCGTCTCGCCGCGGCCGGGTTGTTGCGGCCGTCGCGGCTTCTGCACCAGCTGCAGCGGGCGATCGCACAGGGCGAGCACCTCGAGCTGCAACGCGACCTTCTGCTCGATCCTTTCGCCGACACGCTGGCGCGTGTCGGCAGGGGCGGTACGCGCCTGCCCCAGGACATGCGCCAGAACCTCATGCAAGCCCTGCGCGGCGATCTGCTCGATCTCGAGCGTGTTGCAGCACGCCTGCGAACCACGCCCGACGCCCTCGAGCACGATCTTGTGGTGGCCTCCGAGGGCGATGCCTGACCGGCTGCAGCCGGTCTCCTTCGACATCGTTCTGCTGGACGCCTCGGTGATTGTCAACTTCTGTTCTGCCGGTCACGGCCGCCGCTTGGCTTCGTATTTTGGGGCCGTCGCGCGGCTGTCTTGCGATGTGCAGGACGAGCTGCTGCGTCTGGCGCGTTCGTCGCCGGCGGTCCGCGCGCTGCTCGCGGCGTGGCCGGTTGCACCTCCGCTCGAACTCTCTGCCGCGTGGGCGGCCAAGGCAGCGGCCATCCGCGCCCTCCTGCGTGCGCCCGGAGACCACGCCAACGCTCACGCGGGCGAGGTGGCCACAGTACTGCTCGCCGAGCAACTCCGTGCCGATCGAAATGTGCGGGTGCTGATCGTCGTGGACGATCGTGACGGCAAGATGCTCGCCCAACGCTTCGGCCTGCCGTACCGCGACACGCCCCAGCTCATCATCGAGATGGTGGTTGCCGGGGCATTGACCGAAGCAGACGGCCGACGTGTGTGGCGCGAGTGCTTCAGCGACCGCGGCAGGTGGGCAGGCTATAGGGCGCGGCTCGCGGAGGCCAGGTCGGCCGCGGCGGAGCACCAAGAGACCGAGGCGTAGCGCCGTCGCCCTCCTCCGATCTCCGCGACGATGACAAGGAGGCCATCGTTCATGAGGCTTCCTATGAAGCCTGACGCCGGCGGCGCGGCTCCTGGACCAGCACTTCCAGCGGGATGTCGAGCCCAGCATGCAGCGCGCGGATCATGCGCATGCTGAGCGTGCGCTTGCCCGAGAGCACCTCGGAGACCCGGGCGCGACTGCCGATGCAGGGCTCCAGGTCGCGCCGCGTGAGGCCCTGCCGGTCCATGCAGAAGCGGATGGCGTCCACGGAATCGGGAAGGCCGATGGGCCAGCGCGCCTTCTCGTAGGCCTCGATCACCAAGGCGAGGAGCTGCAGCTCGTCGGCCTCGGGAGTGCCGGGCTGCGGCTCAACATCGAGGAGTCCATCGAGAGTCGCCAGCGCCTTGGCGTGTTCCTCGTCGTTGTGTCTTATGCCGACGTCGGCATAAGGTGCACAACATCCTGAAGCTGTTCCGCTCGGGAAAGTGGCCGCTCCCAGCCTGAGCGGGCGCCGGCAGCGGGGCCTGTGCGGCCCGCGAGGCACCCCCGGGAGGGACCCGCTCCCGCGGCCAGGGGACCCCGGAGCGGCCATACCGGCCGACCCGGCCGTATCCGTCGAACCACCCGCCGTTTGTCATTTTGGGGTATCCCGTCGGGGGGCTATCAGGGCATGATTGTCAGAGGCACGCCTAGGAACTCCCGCTTGCTAATTCTCTGAGCATCTGCCAGCAGCCAGGACTCAACTGCGTGCACCGCCACTCGAAGGTGCATCAGGTCCGCGGATTCTGGGAGCCAGTCAGACACCAACTGGGGTGCGCAGTCGGCTTCGGAGTCGAGATCGACAATGACGATCCATGGCGTATGT
>JBAXRL010000056.1:0-11424 GCA_037131205.1 Actinomycetes bacterium
AGGCGGCCCGCGTCGCGGGCCTCGCCGACGGCGTCATCATCGGCAGCGCGCTCATTGAGCTGATCGCGCGCAGCGCCGACGCCGGCGGCGCCTGCGGCGCCGCCGGCGACCTCATGCGCGCGGCGAGCGCCGCGATCGCCGGCGGCTGATCTGCGCTCTCGGCGTCCTACGGGCGCTGAGCGGCCACCGGGCCCCACTCCGGCGGTCTCTGGATCAGTCTCCCGTGCTTCCCCTCGATCGTCAGGGGAAGCTGACTGTCCATCAGATACGCTTGGCGCACCTCCCGCACGAACTTGACCTCGCCTTCGAACACGCTGCCGCGATGCTGCCTCTTGCCCTTGTCCTTCCGCGGTACCATAGCCACGAGATCGAGCCACTTCCAGCGCCCGAACGTGCCGTCGACGAACGCGGCATAGTAGAAGCTGAAGCCGTCGATGTAGACCCTCACGCGCTGCACCGTCTCGTTCACAGCTCCGTCTCCTCAACGCAGAAACCGCCCGAAGGCGGTTTCGCACCCCGAGCCGCGGCACGGGGGAGGTCACATAATGCTACGCCCCGCGTCAAGCACTCTGCACACCCGCGCTCGCGAGCCGTCCCCGCGTAGCCGCCGAACGTGGAACGAGCCGCGTCCCGACAGCGACGACAATCACCGTAGCGGGAAGCGCCGCACGCAACAAGGGTGACGGCCGCAACGGCATGGTGACAATGCGAAGCCGATCGCCGGAGGTTGAGCCTCGACGCTTGACCACGGTCAAGCGTCCGCGATCTCCACAGCGGGTACCTTCTGACCGGCCAGCAATGTCAGGAGACCCAATGCAGATCATCAGCGCCGACCAGATCGCGATTGCCGACAACCCCCACGGCGTCGACGTGCGGCACCTCTACAAGACCAAAGACGTCGTCGCGTCGCAGATCACGCTGCGGCCCGGCGAGGTCGTGAAGCCGCACAAGGCGCCCGTGGACGCCTTCTTCTACGTGCTCGAGGGCGCGCCGTCCGTGGAGATCGAGGGCGAGACGGTGGTGGCCGCGGCCGGCACCCTGATCCCCAGCGGCGCCGGGCACCTGCACAGCATCCGCAACGAGAGCGACAGCCTGGTGCGCTTTCTCGTCGTCAAGACGCCGAACCCGGCCGCCTGAAAGGCGGCGCCGCAGACGTGGCGGGGATGCTGAGAGGGAGGTTCTGCGTGGTGGGCGACGTTGGAATTGAACCATGATGGCTACTTCCCAAGAACATGCTCATTTGCAGGCACGACGCTCTGCCAGTTCGTCTAGCGGCTCGCTCTTGGACGCGCCTTGGACGCGAGTTTGGCTCGCTGCCTCGCTCCAGACCACGTCAAGACGCTCTGCCGCGGCCTTGCGATCGCCGTCCGTGACGTGCCCGTAGACGCCCAGCGTGGTCGCGACGTGAGCATGCCCGAGGTGCGCCGCGACCACGTCCATGCGCTCCCCGGCGCGCAGTAGTTCGGTCGCCACCATGTGCCGCAATGCGTGGAAGTGCAGGGGCGCGAGGCCGCGGCGACGGATGCGCTTGCCGAGCTCGTGGGTGAAGCCGTCAGGGATGATCGGCTGTCCGCGCCTGCCGCAGCAGATGAGCGCCTCCGGCGACCACATGCCGAGAGCCTTGCGCTCGGCTTGCAGCGTCGTGAGCATGGTTACGCAGGCTGCAGGCAAGGGCACGGTGCGGCGACCGGCGCGCGTCTTCGGCGGCCCGAACGTGAGCGTCGCCCTGTTGTGGCCAGTGAGGCCCCTGGAGATGGTCACCGTGCCACCGGCCATGTCCACGTCCATCCAGCGCAGCGCCAGCACCTCGCCGCGCCGCATGCCTGTCGTGGCGCCAATCATGAGCGCCGGCCAGAGGCGCGTCTGCGCCAGTGATGCGATGTACTGCTGAGCCGTGGCCACAGATGGCGCCTCCGTGCGGCGCTCGGGCAGCCGCGGAGCACGCACTGCGGACACAGGGTTCACGCTCACCAGGCCAAGCTCGAGCGCCCAGGCGTAGCAGGCGTGCAGCGTGCCGCGGTAGTTGCGCACGCTCTTGGGAGCGCAGCCAGCGGCGATCTGCGCAGCCTGCCAGGCGGCGACCTCGGCGGGCGTGAGGTCTGCGGCAAGGGTGTCTCCGAGAGCCGGAGCGATGTGCGTGATGGCGTGCTCGTGGGAGCGCACCGTGTTGGCCGCCTTGTCAGGGCGGGCGGCGTCGCGGAGGAAGCGCTCGAGCAGCTCGGCGACCGTCTCGTCCGTGGCGCATGCATCCTCCTCTCCGCGTAGCCTCTTGAGAAGAGCCTCCAGGGCCGGCTCCGCCTCTGCTTTGAGGCGTTTATAGCTGCCGCCGTTCACCCATCCGCTGCCGCCCTCGCGCTTGCCGACGAAGACGCGGACGCGGTAGGTGACCTTGCCGTTGATGGGCGACACGCGCCGCTGGATTGAGCCGGTCATGGACGACTGTCGCGAACCCTGGCGAGGGCCTCGACCAATCGCTGACGTTCGTAGGCCAACAGCATCGGTTCGAGCTCTTCAGCGAGGGACAGGAAAGCCGGTGAGACAGAATGAGCCCATTCCCTAGAAGCGGCCGCCAGTTGCGTGAATACACGATTCACAGCGCACATGTTCTCGGCAAAGCTGCGGACGGCTCTCTGGTCAAGCATCGCTATCTTTCGTGTGGTCGGGCGGCCCGACTCCTCCACGCCCGCCGGACTGGTCGCAGAACGCCCCGCCGCCGCCGCCGCCCCTCACGATGGTCACGTTCATCGACCTGGTGCCCGGCAGATACGAGACGGTCACCGCAGGGAGGCTTCCACTCATGATGCCCTCGAGTTCATCGACCTGCGCCTCAAGCTCCAAGATGCGCTTGTGCAGGGCGACGACGTCGTTGCCGATCCCGTCCAGCCCCATGCGGTCGAGCATGTAGGGGATGCCGTGCTTCCGGGCGTCTTCCTCGTACTCTCTCAGCTCGTCTTCGTCCATCGTCTCCTCCGTCTCTGCCCTCACTCTACAGCGCCACATTCAGCGAGCGTCAACTCGTCAGCTTCACGTCTTTGGAGCTTCCTCAACTCTCGAACCGCCTGCCGAATGTGCACGCCACACAGCCCGGAAGACCTGGCTGGCCAGGCGCAGCGATGCCATCCGTCGTAGCCGGGACCCCACATCGCGACCTGACACCTCCCAGCGTCGGGTGGCTTGTTCCGCGTATGCAGCGAAGGCCGCGGGAACACCCGCAACTCGACAGGGACATCGTCCCAGAAGACGATCATCTTCCAGCCCGCCTCACGACGACCACGGTCCGCGGCGTCTCGCGGTCGAGCCACTTGGCTGCGCGGGCTATGACCACCTGAGAATCGTCTTCGTAGAGCACGCTCTGCATGCCGTCGAGCACTGACTTCAGCACGTTGTCCACGTCCCTGCGGCGCTCGTCGGGGAAGTAGCAGACCACCTCGACGACGAACCTGCCCGTGAGCGCCCAGCCCCTCGGACGCACGCCCAGGGCCGCCCAGGCGATCATGCGCTCGAAGCGCTTCGTGGCCTTCGGCGTGTAGACTCTCCCGCCCTTGCCCAGGCGTGGGCGCTGCTTGCCTTGCGGCTTCCCGCTGACAGTAAACTGCACCTTCACGAGTGCCCCGCCGCTGCCAAGCGGTCACAGAGGACGTTGAGGCGGGCGACCTCAGCATCGGCCTTCGCGGCAGCGTCGATGCGGCGGGCGACGTCGGCCTCCAGCTCCGCGATGCGGGCTTCTAGAGTCTCGATGAGGCTGGCTCGCTGCTTCGCGTGGGCAAGGCCGCGATTGATCCCGGCGCTGCTCTGCCTGCTCATGCTCGCGCCTCCCACTCATCGCACCCGGAAGACAGCGGAACCCAACCCCAGATTCTCGTGCAGACTCGGCAGGGAGTGCCCGCTTGATTGATGTCTCCGGCGTAGATGCACGTCTCGCACGTCCGCACCTTCAGCGCTGCCAGCTCGGCCTCCAGCTCAGCGATGGCCGCGTCGGCACGGACAACTACGCGAGTTATCGGAACCCTGCCCTCGTTGTAGAACTTGAGTGCTCTGCGGTACTCCTCGACAGCACTCATGGCCGCGCCTTTCCACGGGCAGCACGCATCTCCCGGTAGACTCTCTGCGTTGTATCAAGGCGCTCCAGCTTGTCTGTCGCACGCACCACATATCCGTTGTCCAACCACTCCAGCGCAGCGTCCATTTCGTCGGCTACTGCCAGTTGCGCCTTCAGCGCCGCCAACTCCTCACGGTACTCCCTCACCATGTGCGGACCGACCTTGAACCCGTCAACGTCGATGAATGCGCCGACGTACCACGGAGCGGAGCACTCGGCTTTCAGCGCCGCCAGTTCATCTGTCAACTCTGACTCGGATTGAGACTTGGCTGATAGTTCGGCCTCCAGCTCAGCGATATGACTGTGCAAGTTCGCGACGGTGGTGTTCAGGATGGTGATCTGCTTACTCTGCCTGCGCAGTTCCTTCGCCCGCTCCTTGGCCCACGTCACGGCCTCCGGGTAGTCCTGCGGGTCGCAGTCGACGATGTCGTCACTCATGATGGTGCCGTCCATCTGCTGCACACGCTGACTGGCACCGTCTCGCCCTTGAGTATCTCGACCTCACGCACGCACCTTGCGGAGCACTCACACGTCGGACAGGCCGAGACAGGCAGATCATCAATGATGCGGCGGACCATCGCCGCTGTGGTCACTCTGTCGCTCTCCATGCGCTCGCGGAGAGCATCTGCGTCGATCATCCGCATGATGCTGTCTCCTCCTCATAGCCGCACTCGTGGCAGTCGTCGCTCTGGCAGGGGCACGGCGGTTTTGCTTCCTCGGCCTGCTGCTCGGCCTTTTCGACCATCGCCCACAGCGCGAGAATAGTCAGATCCTGCCTGTCGATGATGGCCTGCAGCACGCGGCCGTGAGCACGGGAGCACGTCAGGTCCTCGGCGAGCTGCCAGAGGTCGCGATGTGCGCTGGCGAGGTCGCCGCGTAGGCGCTCGATGGTGGCGCGGCGCCTCATGGCCGCCGTCCCGGCCGGTAGCACGTCAAACCGCCTTCGCCCTCGGTATCGCAGTCGCCACGGCTCGGACATTCCGGGTGCTCGGCGCAGACGCAGATCCACGCAGGCTCACAGTCGATGCTCGGATCGCCGCAAGGCATAAGGTCCCAAGTGCTGCCGTCGTAGCCGCAGCCGCAGGTGCCCTGCCAGCAGAGGCCGTCGTAACCGTCGATGGACAGGTGCATGGTGAGGTACTCGGCAAGGTTCACGGCAGAGCCTCCGCCACCGGCGCCTCAACGCTGAACAGCAGTCCGTGGTCGGACGCCGTGATGACGGCGTGCGGGTCGCGCTCGCTGTCGGCGTCAACGTCGACGATGCGGTAGTCGGTGAAGTCGTCGGCGCGGCGCGGATCGTCGCCGGGCAGCGAGCTGAGGAAGTCGGCCGCCAGCTCTCCGAATCGGGTCAGTGGCCCCACCTCGACGGTCTGCATGTCGTGGACTCCGGGCCAGGCGACGAGGACGAAGGGCGTGACTTTGGCGACAAGAATCTTGCCGGTCCCATCGCACTCGCGGCAGCGGTGGTGCCCGCCGCCGGTCTTGTCCGGCAGGCGGCCGTCGCCGGCGCACTCGGGACAGGTGCGCTCGGCGGTGGTGCTCACGGTCGGCGCCACCTCGCCCTGTTCCATTTTCTCGCCCGTGTTTGCGGCCACCTCGCCGGTCACCGGGTCAACCTCCGGCGGCTCGCAGACCACGACCTCCTCACCTCCGGCGGCGAAGGTCACGCCGAAGCCGTTCGCCTGGGCGGCTGCCTTCAGGGCTTCGGCGGCGTTGGCGATCGGGCCGCTCGGCACGTGGTCCTGTGCGCGCCGCAGCTCCGCCTCGGCCATGTCGCGGAGCTTCTGCGCGTCGAGCAGCTTGTCGTTGGCTGAGATGACGGCCTTGAGGCGCTTCTCGACCTCCTCCTCGAAGTGGTTGAGGAAGGCTTGGGCGATGTCGAGCTGGGTCATCGGGAAGAGTTCGGTCTGGGTCATGGGGTGCACTCCTGCCAATTGCAGTGTGGACAGTGCGAGAGGTTCTTGCCGTCGCCGTTGTAGCTCACCTGCGTACCGCACTTAGGGCAAAGCAGCATGGTGCCGTCCTTGATCGGTGCGCGGGCGGGCGTTGGTTCTGGCAACGCCTCGCGCCCGCCCGCGCTATGAGCTGAGAGGAGAGGAGAGGAGCTTAAGAGGAGAGGAGGTTGGCCGTATCGCTTGGGTAATGATTCGGCCAATGATTCGGCCAATGATTGACAGTAGGAGAGCGCGGAGTTCATGAAGTGCTCGTCTAGAGTCGTTTCCGGCACCGTTTGCACGCGCCGTATCGCGGCCTTGACCATGTTCGGGTTGCGCGGCGGCTGGTAGTGAAGGGCCTTGACGATGAAGCAGACTTCGTCCTCTTCGTCGTACTCAAAGAAGCCGTCTGCCAAGAGATCAGCGAATGGTTCGGCCAATCGTTCAGGTAACCATTTCATGTCGCCGCAGATGTAGGGCAGGGGCAGCACGAACAGGCCCTCAGCGGTCCGATGCGGGCAGGTGAGGAGGTACAACGCCAGGAGGCGCATGTCCTCAGTCCACTTCCTCTGCCGCCAGATGGCCGGCGAGACGCGGTAGTAGATCGGCGTGAGTCCAGAGGTCGGTTCTGTGCTCACGTCCCCACCCCCCGCAGCGCCAGCACCATCTCAGCGTCCATGGCGTCCTCTCCGTCGGAGTCCGCGGCGTCGAAGCGGCGCCCCAGCGGGCAGTCCGCCGCCCAGACGGCGAAGGGCGTCAGTGGGTGACGCCCGCGGAACTGGAAGCGGCCGCCCTTGCTGCGATTCGCCGTCCGCACGTGCTGGCGCGGCTCTGGCGCGCTCATGGCGATACCTCCCGGGGGTACTGCCACGCCTCCCCGCCGCAGCCCATGCCGCGGCCACCTGACTGCCTGCAGTTGCAGGCGTCGTCAGGGAACTCGAGGCAGTTGCCGCAGCAGCGCAGGTCGATGCCGGGCCCGTACCAGCCGACCGGCTCGGCCGTCACCGTGTCAACCACCCGCATCACCTGGTCTAACACCGTCCACGGATGCAGCCGCAGCGCCGCCTTGAGGTTCTCGCGGCTGATGAGGTCGTCGGTCATGGCGCCACCCCGCTGAGCGCGGCCCTGTGGATAACCTCCAGCCGCCGCAGCGTTCTCAGCGTCACGCGCTCCTTGCCTAGCTGCAGGGCCGTCGACTTGTTCCCCAGGGCCAGCGAGATGGCGGTCTTCGTGTGGCCGAGTTCCAGGAGCTCGCGGACGATGGCGTGCGCCGGGGCTGCGTCCATCTTGCTGCGCATGAACACGTGCGCATCGGTGGTGATGCCGAGGATGGCCTGCTCGGTCTCGGGAAGGCAGCGGAGCACGCGCCGGCTGCGAATCTTCCACTGGGCCGTCTTGCCGACGCCCGCCAGGCGCTGCACCTGCAGCGGTCCTATCCCGGCGGCGCTCAGCGTGAAGAGGTGCGCGCGGGTGTCCGCGGCGTCGACGAAGACGGGCGGGCGGGCCCCGAAGGCACGCTCGGCATTCTCCCTGTGGCGCTGGCGCTCGTACGTGCGGTTCGCCTCCCGGCACTCCTCACAGCGACAGCGATCGATGACGTACTTGACGTGGGTGCCGTGTGCCCTCATGAGGGCGCCTCCCCCGGAAACGGCGCCAGCACCGCGCCCTCACGTTCGCAGAGGTCGTACCACTCCCACGCCTCGGCGCGGCTGTGCGGGATGGCCATCTCGCGGCGGGTCACGCCGTCGACCGCGTCGGTGTAGGTGCTGCGCGTCGTGAAGACGCCGGCCTCGTGGTGCAGGGTGACGCGGCCTGCGTTGCTCTGGTAGGAGCCGAGGACGGTCATGGCATGCCGACAGCGGGATACACCATCGCGACCAGGTAGCGCGTGTCGCAGCGGATGACGCCCGACTTCGTGTTCGCGACCTCGACCCACTCGCCCAGCACCATGCGCGGCACGAGCTCCTGGGCGTCGTAGGGACGCGGCCTGCCCTGCCCGTCGAACATGACGCTCTGCACGCGCCGGCGGTACCTCTGCGCCCGCGCGTGCGCCGTGTTCTTGCAGACTCCGAGGAAACGCGCCGCCTCGTCCAGGGAGCAGTGCCCGCGCCCGAGCAGGGCCGCCGCCTCGGTCGGCAGCAGGACGCGCTGGCGGGTGGCTGCGATCTCGACGGCGGGCGATGTGGGGATGGTGGCGGTGGTCATTTCTTCGCCTCCTTCACAGCCCACTCGAGGAAAGCCACCGCGTCGCCGTGGCTCAGCTCGCTGTTCGTGCGTCCCCCGAAGCGCTTGCGGTACTCCTTCGTCGCCTCGGTCGGCACGTGCTGGAGCGCCTCGGAGAGCGGGCGCTTGTCCGTGCCTGAGGCCGGGCGGTTCGGGTCGTCGACCGCGAAGAGTGGGCCGCGACCGGGGACGTCGTCGTCATCTGCGGGCGATTCTGGCGCGGTTTCCGGCTCGGAGGCATGCGGAGCGCTGTTCGCCTCCGCGTCGCCAAGCTGGCCCTGCTGCGTTGACGAGGCGGGGTCTTCCGCGTAGGGCGCTTCGTCCTCGAAGCCGAAGACCTCGCCGGTGTCCTCGTCGAAGTTCGGGAGGACATGGGCGGGAGCGGGCGCAGGAGCCGGCGCCCTGCCGGTCGGCACCAACGTCTGGGCGACCATCTTGCGGCCGAGCCGCGCCTTGAAGTTGATCGGCTTCGTCAGTTCGGGCGAGCCCTTCACGCGGATGCAGAGGCCGGACTCGGAGAGACCCGACTCATCCTTGATGGGGTGCAGGGTGACCTTGTGGCCGGCCCACTCGCCGGAGTCGTCTCCCCACATGGCGCGCAGGCAGACGGCGTTGGTCTTGTTCATGACGAACAGCTTCTCTGACTCGGCGAAGGCGACGATCACGGCGCCTTCCTCGCCGCCGGTGCCGTTGCTCAGCATCTCGCGGGAAACCGACTTGATCGTGAGCGTAGCCGGCTTGCCGTTGAACTCCCCGGCCTTCACGTAGGTTCCGGGGTAGAGCTCGTCAAAGGACAATCCTTTGGTCATGGCGTGACTCCCGTCTTGAGTGTGGATGAATCCCTGCCTGCCCAGCCGTGCCGCGCCGCGCCCTGCCCCGCCGTGCCCGGCCACGCCTGCCAAGCCGCGCCCCGCCAAGCCGCGCCTCGCCGCGCCGTGCCTAGCCGGGCCTCGCCTGCCTTCCTAGACGGTCGTCAACGGAAGCTGATCGATCACGGTCCATACTTCGGCCATCTCCGTTAGCTCCGCGTACTTCTTGCGTGCGCTCAAGAGGGTGCGCCCGCACTCCGCCAGGAGCGCGGCGCGCAGTTCGTCCTCGGCCCTGACGCGCGCCGTGGTGACGTAGGCGTCCACGGTCTCGGTGGCGACATGCCAGTACACGCGCTCGGGCTCCTGGTCCTCCGCGCCGACGATCCGAATCGAGCGCAGGATGAGACGCGCCTGCTCCGCACGGTGCTTCTCCGCGGCGACCGCGTCGTCCCACTCGAAGGCCTCGTGGAGCGGCGCGTCGTCGGGGCGTGCGGCGTCCACTACCGCGGCAGCCGTCAGCTCGCCGCGCTTCGCCATCCTCTTGAGAGCCAGGCCCGCGACCTGTGGGTCGATCGCTACCTTGCAGCGCGCCGTCCAGCAGAATTGGTCAGCCATGGTCAGACCTCGCCTTCGGTGGCCACGTGGAACATGCCGAACTGGCCGCTGCGCTCGGGGCGCCACTCGCCGATGCCGATGCCGAAGCCGGCGATGTTGACGAGGTTCACGATCTGCTCGGGGCTAATCGCGCGGCCGTTGAACACGATGTCGAACTCCATGCTCCAGTCCCGGTACTCGGGCCGGAAACGAATGTCGGTCGTGCCCATGCTGATCTTCACGGTGTCTTCGCGCATGACTGGCGGGGGGCCGTCGATCGGCAGAAGCTCGGTGCCCGGCTGGACGTGGAGCGCGCCGTTTATCTCCACCTTCTTCATACCGTCCGAGAACCGGAAGGCGTTGGCGATCGCCTTCTTGATGCCGGCGGCCGGGAAGCCGTCGCGTCCGTCGGCGGTGATGTAGCGCGCCGCCGCGAAATCGTCATCGGGCACCTTCGCTTCCTTGCTCTGCTGAGCCTTCTTCATCTGCTTGTCGAGCATCTGCTTGCGCGCCTTCTCTCCGAAGCGGTGGCAAATGAGCGGCGAGTCGCCGACGATCCGCACGCGCATGGTCTGGCGCTTGATGGGTTGAAGGGTGATCGTCTCGCTCATGACAGCACCTCAATCTGGGTAGTCGAGTAGTCGGACCCGGCGGGCAGCGCCCACTCGGGATACTCGAGCGATTCCTCTTCGGGGTAGCGGCCGGGCCAGCGGCGCCGGCTACGGCAGGTCTTGACCAGGTGAAGCAGCCGGCGGACCTCCATCACGCCGACCTGGAGCACGTCCTCGTCAACGGTGAAGACCGCCACGTCGTGCGGGGCCGTCGCCTCGACGGCGACGATGCGCACGGGCGCGAGGTCGTGCCCTGTGGCGATGAGACCGAGGCGGTAGAAGGCAAGCTGCCCCGCGTAGCCCATCTTCTCGGCGAGGCGTCCGAAGGTGCGGCTCTCGACGTCCTTCGTCGACTTGAGGTCCGTGAGAGCGTTGCCCCGCAGGTGGTCGAGCCGGGCGCGGCACTTGATCCGCGTCACGGGATCGATCCACTGCAGGGTCACCTCGCTCTTGCCGTGGCGCAGCAGGCGCCGCGCTACCTTGTGGCTGCGGACGGCGTCGCGGATCGCGAGCACGGTGTCGTACTCGTCGACCGTGAGAATGCCCTTGTCGGCGTTGACGGCGGAGAACTCCGTCCAGGCGTTGCCGGCGCGGCGGCCGTCGTAGAGCGTCCAGTGCACGGGGAAGAGGTCGGGCTCGAGGACCGCGGTGTGAATGGCGCGCCCCAGGCGCATGGCCGGGGAGTCCGTGCGCGGCGTCGTGAGGCGGTGCTGGTAGTGAAGCGGCGAGCGGCCCATCTCCTTGAGGGTGCTCCAGTTCACGCCGCGGAGGTCGCTATAGGCCTGGAAGTTCATGCGCTCAGCTCCGCGTCCGCCTCTTCGAGCGCGTCGCGCAGGTTCGTGAGCTGGCGGTTGAGGCGAGCGATCTCCTGGGCGCGCTCCTGCGCCTTCCTGTGCCAGAACTCCAGCTCCGTCTCGCCCACGGGCGCGGTCAGGGGGATGAGTCTGGCGAGGGGCTGGGGGTCGCTCACGATGCCGCCCAAAGCAGCGCGCAGCAGGCCAGGAGCACGACGATGGTGGCCGCCGTGAAGGCCGCCCACACGATCACGTCGCAGAGGCTGACGGTGACGGTGCGGGGGCGGCGCTTGGTCCAGCGGCGGTGGGTGGGGGTCATGTCGCCCCCCTCGAAGCATCCCGGCAGAGCCGCAGGAGGTC
>JBAXRL010000057.1:0-11291 GCA_037131205.1 Actinomycetes bacterium
GCGTAGAGGATGTCGGCGACCAGGTTGGCGACCACATAGATGAGGACGATCAGCAGCGCCGTCGCCTGGATGAGCTGCAGGTCGCGCCGCTGGATGGCGAACAGCAGCAGCCGGCCGATGCCCGGGTAGCCATACACGGCTTCGGTGACGATCAGCCCGCCGATCAGCCAGCCGATGCCGATGGCCACGACCGTGATGGTCGGCAGCAGCGAGTTGCGCAGCACATGCGTGAACAGCACGCGCGAGGGCGAGAGCCCCTTCAGGTTCGCGGTGCGCACGTAGTCCATCTGCAGAACGTCGACCGTGCTGGAGCGTGTCATGCGGACCACATAGGCAAGGCTCGTCAGGGCGACCGTGATCGCCGGCAGGATGAGGTAGGGAAGAGCCTCGATGAAGGTCGAGTCCGGCGCGATCGCCGACTGCGAGGGCAGCCACTTCAGCTCGATGGCGAAGATGGAGATCAGAATGAGTCCGCTGACGAACTCGGGCAGACCGATGAACGCCAGAGACCCGACGGAGATGGTCTGGTCTATCCAGGTGTTCTTTCGCAAGGCCGCGATCAGGCCCAGGAGAATGCCCAGGGGGACGTACATGACGAAGGCCACCGCGGCGAGCATCAGCGAGTTGCGCAGGCGCTCGAAGACGATGGGGCGCACCGCCGTGTTGGTGCTCGCCGACTCCCCCCAGTCGCCCTGCACCCAGTCGCCCAGCCAGGCCCCATACTGGGTCACGACCGGTCTGTCGAGGCCGAGCTCCTTGCGGAAGCTGTCTTTGGCCTGCTGCGTGGCGAAGCGCCCGAGGATCTGGCTGGCAAGGTCGCCGGGGAGCACGGTCGTCGCCCAGAAGATGATGATGGACGCGAGGATGACGGTCATGGCCATGAAGCCCAGGCGCCTGAGGATGAAACGGACCATCAGACGGTCTCCTCGCGTTCGAGGACGAGCGTCTCGGCCTGAAGGCGGGCGAGCTCATCGAGCGCGATATGGCAGGAGATCCGGTGATCGCCCTCGCCCTCGCGCCAGGGCGGCTCCTGCTGGCGGCAGAGGTCGCCGAGGCAGCGCGGGCAGCGCGGGTGGAAGCGGCAGCCCGGCGGCACGTCCATGGCGCTGGGCACCGAGCCGCTGAGGCGGATGGGCTTCTGCTTCACGTCCGGGTCGGCCAGCGGCACGGCGGAGAGCAGCGCCTCCGTGTAGGGGTGGAACGGAGGCGTCAGCACCTTCGTCGCGTCACCCACTTCCATGACGCGCCCGAGGTACACGACGGCGATGGCATCCGAGAGGTGCTGCACGGCAGAGAGGTCGTGGGAGATGAACACGTACGACGTCTGCTTCTCGACCTGGAGCTTCATGAGCAGGTTCATCAGCGAGCCCTGCACCGACACATCGAGCGACGAGATGGGCTCGTCGCAGAGGATGAGGCCGGGTTCGGCGGCGAAGGCCCGCGCGATGGCGACACGCTGCTTCTCGCCGCCGGACAGCTCGTGCGGCAGGCGCTCGAAGTAGCTGACCGGCAGGCTCACGGCGGTGAGCAGCTCTTTGGCCCGCTCCGCCGCCGCCTGACGGCGCAGGCCGCCCAGCAGGACCAGCGGGCGGCTGATCGCATCGCCGACGCTGCGCGTGGGGTTGAGCGAGGCGTCGGGGTTCTGGAACACCATCTGGATCTCTTTCAGCGTGGCGCGCGGACGGCGGCCCGTGGAGCGCGGCAGCGGCTTGCCGCGCAGGGTGATGGCGCCGCCGGTCGCCGGGGTGAGGCCGATGATGGCGCGCGCGACGGTCGTCTTGCCACTGCCGCTCTCACCGACCACGCCCAGCGTCTGCCCGACGCAGACGTCAAGGTCGACGCCATCGACGGCGCGGATCGTGCGGCCCTTGCGGCCGCTCAGCATCCCGCCAGCCGTCTTGAAGTGGACCTGCGTGCCGCTGGCGTCAACGAGCACTTCGGGCCGGGCGCAGGCGGTCTGGGCGTCCCTCACCGCCTCGGTGGCGACGCGCAGATGCTCGACCGGTGTCGGCACGTCCTGCCAGCGCCGGCAGGCCGAGAGGTGCGCGTCCGCGACCTCCGAAAGCGGCGGCCGCGCGGCCGCGCACGCCGCTTCCATGTACGTGCAGCGCGGCGCGAAGATGCAACCCGGGGGCAGCTCGTCGACGCGGGGGATGGAGCCGGGGATGGTCACCAGCGAGCGCTTCACAGGCGTGGGGTCGAAGTGCGGCACGCAGCCGAGCAGGTCGAGCGTGTACGGGTGCAGCGGGCGCTTGAACAGCTCGTGCAGAGCCGCCTGCTCCATGAACTCGCCGGCGTACATCACGCCGACCCGGTCGCAGATCTTGGTGATCACGCCGAGATCGTGGGTGATGTAGAGGATCGCCGAGTCGAAGTCGCGCTTCAGATCGGCGACCAGGTCCAGGACGAGGGCCTGCGTGGTCACGTCGAGGGCCGTGGTCGGCTCGTCCATGATGAGCAGCGACGGGTCGGTCATCAGCGCCATGGCGATGACGCAGCGCTGCAGCATGCCGCCCGAGAGCTGGTGCGGGTACCGCTTCATGACCGCCTCGGAGTCCGGCATGGCGACCTTCGTGAGCATCTCGACGACCCGCGCAAGCGCCGCCGGCTTGTCCATGCCGAGGTGCTGGCGAGCCACCTCCGCCAGTTGCTTGCCGATCACGATAGATGGGTTGAGCGCGCTCAGGGGGCTCTGGTAGACGACGCCGATGCTCGACCCCCAGAGGGCGCGCAGGTCCTTGCGTGACAGGCCGAGCAGCTCGACGCCGTTGAGGCGCACGCTGCCGTCGGTGACGCGCCCGTTCTGCGCCAGGTAGCGGATGGCGCCCATAGCGAGGGTCGACTTGCCCGAGCCGGACTCGCCGACCAGGCCGAAGCTCTCGTGCTCGCGCACGCTTAGCGAGACGCCCCGCACCGCGTGCAGGACGCCGAGCTCGGTGGCGTAGTCGATGCTGAGCCCCTCGATCTCGAAGGTCGGTCGAGAAGCGGTAGCCGCAGGTGAGGGCGAGGTGGCCGCGTCAGGCGCGCCCATCTCAGTTCCTCCCGCCGCCGGGCAGCATGACCTGGCGCAGCCCGTCCGACATCAGGTTGGTCGAGATCACGAGCACGGCGATCGTGCAGGCAGGGAACAGCAGCACCCACGGCGCGAGAGTGAAGAAGTTGCGCGCCTCGTTGATCTGCAGGCCCCAGTCGGGCGACGGCGGCTGCACGCCAAGGCCCAGGAAGCCGAGCGACGCGACCAGGAAGATCGAGTACGAGAAGCGCATGGAGGCCTCGACGAGGAGCGGCGGCAGCGAGTTCGGGAGGATCTCGCGGAAGAGGATGTAGCTGCGCTTCTCGCCGCGCACACGCGCCGCCTCGACGAACTCCTTGTTCTTGAGGTCGAGCACCATGCTGCGTACCACGCGGGCGACCATCGGGATGTAGAGGATGGCGACCACGAGGACGATGTTGAGGTTCGAGGGGCCGACGGTGCTGAGCAGGACGAGAGCGAGCAGCAGCGACGGGAACGAGAGCAGGACGTCGAGCAAGCGCATCACCACCTCGTCGGTGATGCCTCCCACGTAGCCGGAGGCAAGACCGATCGCGGTGCCAATGATCACGGCCACAAGCGTGCCGAAGCCGCCCAGAAGGAAGATGTTACGGGTGCCGACGATGACGCGACTCAGGATGTCGCGACCGAACTGGTCGTTGCCGAACGGGTGGCTGAGCGTCGGGGTGCCCAGGCGGTGCTTGGCCTCCTGCTCCTGGTAGTCGTAAGGGGCGATCCACGGCCCGAAAACGGCGAGGAAGAGGAAGAAGCAGAAGACGATCGTGCCGACGAGCGCCGCAGGGCGCTTGCGCAGGCGGCGCCAATAGATGCGCCACGTCTTGGGACGCTGCCTGGGTCCCGGGTCCATGAAGCCCTTGACAGCCTCTTCGTCCATCAGGGCGGTGTCGAAGAGCTCGTCCGTCACGTGCGGTTCGACCAACGCTGCAACCTCGTTTCCTGTGGCAGAACAAGTGGGCCGCGACTCATGCGTGAGACTACTGGCGGTGTCGCGTATGTCAACGAACCGGACCTTCCGTCTCGCCTACCGGACAGTTCCGGCCGGCGCGGCGGCCCTCACCTTCTCGACGCTCACCTCGACCTCTCTGACCGTGGGGAACCCGCTGATCGGGTCGAAGCTGTCATCCGGGGTGATCTGGTTGACGTTGGCCTCGCGCCAGCCGTGCGACATCTGGACCACGCCGGGCAGGATGTCGCCGGCCGCGACCACGCGAGCCGGCGCCTCGACGGCCCCGGTACGGGACGTCAGGCGCACGACGTCGCCGCTGCGTACGGCGAGCGCCGTGGCGTCGTCAGGGTGCAGTTCGACCTCGGGACCGCCGCCTGCCCGCCGCAGCGAAGGCAGGTTGCGGTAGCGGCTGGCCGCGTACGGCAGCTTGCGCGCCCCGGTGATCGCCACGAACGGGCGCTCCGGGTCCGGCCGCCGGCTGTATGCCGGCGGCACGTACTCGGGCAGCGCCCGGTACCCGAGCTCTGCCAAACGCGGCGAGACGAGCTCGAACCTGCCCGACGGCGTGCCGAAGGAGGTCTCGCCCGATCCGGCGTGGTGCGCGGCGCCGAAGCGCACCCCGCGGCGGTCGGACTCCAGCTCCTCGATCGTGAGGCCGCTGGGCGCCAGCAACCAGGCGTTGAGCGCCCGTTCGTCCGCCCAGGGGAAGTAGGCGCCGGCGCCCAGGCGTCGTGCCAGGTCGCGCCAGAGCTCGTACTCTGTCTGCACCCCGGGCAGCGACACCACTGCGTCGGTGAGCGTGAGCGTCCGCGGTTCGACGTGCAGGTGCAGCTCGCTGCGCTCCAGAAAGGAAGCGGCCGGCAGCACGTAGTGGGCCAGCTCGGCGGTCTCGCTCATGAACAGGTCGCGGACGACGAGCAGGTCGAGCGACGAGAGCGCGTCCCTCACCCGGGCCGAGCTCGGATTCGTGAGCGCCGGGTTGCCGGCGGTCAGGACCAGGGCGCGCAGCGGATACGGATCCGCCTCCAGCATCGCTCCCATGGCGGTCATCGTGTGGCATTCGCGCCGCCCGGCGTACAACATGGGGAAGCGGTCCGCCCCAAGCGGATGGAGATGCTCGAGGGGCACCTCGTCGTAGAGCGTCAGGTCGCGGAGCGGCGACGGCGCGGCCAGACGCGTGCCGCCGCGCCGGCCGATGGTCCCCAGCAAGACGTCGAGCATCGCGAGGGTGCGCACGACGTCCACGCCGCTCTCGTGGTGCTCGAGACCGTTGCCGGGATACACGACGACCCGCGGCGCGGCGTCCGCCAGCAGGGCCGCGATCTCGCGCACGGTCGCCGCCGGCACGCCGGTCTCGGCCGCGGCCCGTTCCGGCGTGAAGGACCGCGCGTAAGCCGCCGCCTCGTCGAACCCGAGCGTGTCTGCGGCGATCGCCTCGGGGTCGTAGGCCCCGCTCTCGATCAGCTCGCGGACCAAGGCCCACACGAGGGCGCCGTCAGTGCCGGGACGCACCTGCGCGTGCACCGACGCCCGTCGCGCGCTGGTGGAGCGGCGCGGGTCGACCACGACCAGGGCCGCGCCGCGACGACGCGCGACGCCGATGGCATGTGAGACGTTCGGCAGCGACGCCGGCGGGTTGGCCCCCCACACCACAATGCACCGGGCGTTCTCGAAGTCGGGCACGGGCCAGCCGCCCATGGTGAGGCCATAACCGAGGTAGCGGGCCGCATAGCACATGGAGTCGTTGGAGAGATAGTTCGGGGTACCCACGGCGTGCGCGAACCGCCGCGCCAGCCCTTCCTGCTGGGCGAAGCCGATGGCTTCGCCCTTCCAGACCGCCATGCTCTGGGGGCCGTAGCGCCGGCGGACCTCCGCGAGCCGCCCGGCGATGTCGTCGAGCGCTTCCTCAAGCCCGACCTCGACCCAGCCACGGCCACAGCGCTTCAGCGGCGTCGTGAGGCGGTCCGGATGGTTGACCATCTCGACCGCCGCCCGCGCCTTGATGCAGATGCGGCCGCGGTTGTACACGTGCTCACGGTCGCCGGTGATGTCGACCACGCGACCGTCTTCGACGTGCACTTCGATGCCGCAGCGGTCGTCGCACATGCGGCACAGCGTGCGGCGGACCTCAGTCGTCATCGCACCCCCGGTGCCTTGGCCTGTCAAGACCGCGAGGGGGGCGAACTTGGCCCCCCTCGCGCCCCTGCCGTCTGTGGCGGGTGGTTCGATCGTGCTGTCTTCGTGGCGGCGCTATTCCGTGAAGTACGCCGACCTGAACGTCGTGTGTGCCCAGTCGGGGTTCAGGGCGATGCCGTCCACGGTCGCCGACTCGCCGGCGACCGCCGTGTTGACGATGAAGTTGATCATCGGCACCTGGTCCTGCAGGATCGCCTGCGCCTGCTTGTACAGGTCGGCGCGGGCGGTCTCGTCGAGCGCCTGCGGGATCTGCTCGACGATGCTGTCGAACTCGGCGTTCTTCCAGCGCGAGTAGTTCCACGGAGCCGTGCCGATGAGCGCCAGCTGGAAGTAGGTGATGGGCGCAGCGCGCGTGCCCCAGTCGACGAAGCTGAACTCGGACTGGTACCAGTTGTCCTCACCCTTGTCGGCGTAGTAGACGTCTGGCGGGACCTGCTGGATTGAGACGTCGACGCCGATGTCCTTCATCTGCGCCTGCCACGCGGTGGCGAGACCGGGGACCGGTTCAGAGGTCTGCGCGACGAGCTTGATCTTCAGGCCGCCGGAGTACCCGGCATCGGCGAGGAGCTGCTTGGCCTTGGCCGGGTCGAAGGCCACCTGCTGGTCGGAGTAATACGCCGTGTACGCAGGGCCCACGAGCGTGCCGTTGCCGGCCTTGCCCACACCGGGGGCCACGAGATCGACGATCGCCTGGCGGTCGGTGCCGGCCATCATGGCCTGGCGGACGGCGAGATCCTTGCCGGCGCCCTGATCGCAGCGGATCTGCAGCTCGTAGCAGTAGTTGGTGTCGGTGGTGATGGTCTTGAGGCTGGTGTTGGCCTCGACCGTCAGCTTCTGCTCGGAGGTGAGGCCGCCGACCCAGTTGAGCGAGCCGCCCTGCAAGCCTTCGATCTGCCCGGCGACGTCGGGGGAGTAGACGAAGTCGAGCTCATCGAGATACGGCAGCTGCGTGCCGTCCTCCGCCTTGCCCCAGTAGGTGGGGTTCTTCACGAGGACGGCACGGTCCTCGGCGGCATAGGACTTGAGCGTGAACGGGCCCGTGCCCACGAGCTCCTTCATCGGGTCGGCGACGCTCTTGCAGAGCATCTTGGCGCGGTAGTCGGTGAGCGACGCCGGGAACTCGGAGTCGACCTTTCTGAGCTGGAAGGTGACGTGCGTGGGATCGTCGGCCACCACGGCCTTGATGTTGGCGTACACGTCGGCCATCGGCGAGCCCAGTTCTTTGCTGCGCAGACGGTCGAAGGAGTAGACCACGTCGTCCGACGTGAAGGGCTCGCCGTTACCGAACGTCACGCCCTCCTGCAGAGCGAAGCTCCAGTACTTGCCGTCCGCGGAGTCCCAGTTCGTGGCCAGCATCGGCGCCACGGTGAAGTCCTGAGCCAGCTCGACGAGATTCTCCTGTACCTGGCAGACCAGGATGATGTCGCCGACGGAGCCGGCCATGAGGACGGGGTCGTACTGCCCGTTGCCCGGCTGCATGCCGACCTTGAAGACGCCGCCGGCCACGGGCGCGCCCGCGGCGGCGGGGCTGGCGCTGGTGTCGCCGCCGCCGGAAGTACCGCAGGCGGCGGTCAAGGCGAGCACCGCCACGACGAGCAGCAGTACCGCCGCGATGGCGACCGTGCGTGCGAGTCCCTTGTGTGAGCCTCTCGACTCTGCTACGGATCGTGTGTTCATGTGCTTGACAACCCCCTTATCGGTGACTACTTCTGAAGACACACTCTGCCGCACGGTGAAACGCGATTCCCGAAAAACGCGGGGCTCCCCTCCTTGCCCGCGAACGGCAGATCTTCGTCCAAACAGCCTCCTCGATACCGAAGATGATTCGGACGCGTCGCTCACGCGCCCCTCGACTGCGACAGTAACGACTGCGCCGATGGTGTCAAGGAGTCAGCCGCGCTGTCCGGCGAGCGGGACACCTTGCGAGCGGCGCCAGGCTCCCGGCGGGGGCCCGAGGCGCCGGGCAGACGGACGCATACTAGGAGCAGGCGGACTCTGCGCCGGCGCACGAAATGCGGTGGGCGGAAGGGACCGACGGCGGCGGGAGCTGCGCCTCGCCGACCGGGGCGAGCTCGTCAGCTCAGGCAGGGCTCGTCAAGCTGTCGGCGGACGAGAGGATCGAGGTCGTCGGGCGGCGTGAACGTCTCCAGGCGACGGGCGACTTCGTCGGCCGCCGCCCGACGAGCGTCCGCGGCACCCGCCGCGAGATAGCTGCCTCCAGGTTCCACGGCTGAGACGACGTCCTCGGCAAGATCGGCCCGACCGACCGACAGCGACTCGTCGAGGGCCCGCTGTGCGGTGAGCGCCTCGTCGTCAAGCACGAACTTCTCGAGCGAAAGGGCGTTGAACGAGCTCAGGATGCCGGCCGCCTTAACGATGAAGTCGCTGGCGGCGCGCATGGCGCCGGCGAAGCCCCGCAGAGATTCCGCGGCCGCCTGCGCGTCGGGCACGTGCGCGTCGGTGACGGCGGCGCCAGCGCGCACAGGCAGACCGCAGTGGTGCGCCAGCTGGACCGAGGCCACCGGCTCGGAGGTCGTGTCGCTGAGCACGACCCGCACGTGCGTGCCGCGCACGGTGCGCCGCTCGTCCGGCAGATCCATCGGGGCGACGCTGTCGCCGTGATACTCGATGACGGTGGACCGGGAGCCAACCTTGGCGAACGTGGAACGCGCGCATCTGCGATCGCCGGGCAGGATAAAGCAGCGATGATCTGGTCGCTCCGCAATGTCGTTCTGCCGGGGCACGCAAGGACGTCTCGAGGCGGCTTTCGAACCGTCAGCCCCTGGCCGTGCCTGCGCATCGGCTGATGAGTCGCGAGGCGCGCGAACGTCGCCGTCGCGCCGATGCGGAGGGCGCCGTCCTCCATCCCCTCACGCGAGGGCTCCCGCGCGGATGAGCTCGCGAACAGGATCCACGTCCATGGGCGGCGGGCCTCCGGCCACCATCGAGGGCACGACCCCGCGGATCATTGCGTGGGCCGCGCCCGTCCCTCTCCCGAGCGGGGCAACGCCGCGCACATCCACGGCCTGTGCCGACACCAGGAGCTCGATGGCCACGACGCCTTCGCCCAGGTCGACCATCTCGGCCAGGCGACGCGCGGACAGCGGCAGCAGCGTCGCCCGGTCCTCGATGCCCTCGGCGCCGGCGGAGCTCGCGACCGTGAACGAGACCGGCTGGGCCAGCAGGCCGGCTTCCGAGGCAAGCGCTTGCGCGCTGATGGCATGGATGCTCAGACCGAGATCGGGACCGCCTTGAGGCAGCAACCCGGTAGGCAGTCCGGACCACGGCGTGTCGAGGAGCTTGACGGCGCGCTCGGCGGCCGCGAAGAGCCCGCTGGCAAGCACGATGCGCACGTAGTCCAGCGCCGCCGAGAGACCCACCACCTCGTAGACACAGGTCGACAGGATCTGGCCCTCGGAGACACACACCAACGGATTGCCCTGGGCGGAGTTGAGCTCCGTAGTCAGCAGCGCCAGGGCGTGGTCCAGCGCGCGGTGGGCCGCCGCCTGGACGGCCGCCGTACTGCGATACGTGAGCGGATCCTGAAGGTTGCGGGCGGCTCCCTCCTGCCAGAGATAGCTCTCTTCCAGCAGGTCACGGAAGCGCGCCAGAGTGCGCGCCAGCACTGGATCTGGACGGGCGTGCTCGATCGCCCGGTGGAGCACCGCCAGGTTCGCGGCGAATCCCTCGAGGGCCAACGCCCCGGCGACGTCCGCGGCATCCACCAGGCGGGCCGCATCGCAGAGGGCGAGCGTCGCGAGGCCGGTGCCGAACGCGCTGGAGTTGATCAGCGCTAGACCCTCGCCCGGAGCCAGGTCGAAGCCCGCATAGACACCGTGGGCGATGTCGGCCATCGGCGCCAGGTCGGAGGCGCCCAGCGAGCCGAGCAGTCTCACCTCAGGGCAGAGGTCGTCGTTCAGTGCCTGGGCCAGCCGCCTGGCGACCTCGGGACGAACGCACGTCGTTCCACCCGAGAACTGGTTGGCGAGCAGAAGCATGGCGGCACGCACGGCGTCGCGCGAGGCCGGCGGCCCTTGCCCCACGCGACTCTCGGCAATCTGCCGCCAGCCGAAGGAGTCGTCATCGCGTCTGAGGGAGGTCCGCTTCTGCGCGCCGAGGCCAGTCGTGAGGCCGTAGGTAGGCAGGCCGCGCTCGAAGGCGTATTCCGCGAGCGAGCTCGCCTCCGTCATCGCCTCAACGGCCTCTTGCCCGATCTCGACGCGCTCACCAAGCCGGGCGACCGCGAGAACGTCGGCCGGCGTGAGGTCCCTGCCCGTCAGGATCACCGTCATCGCGCTCTCAGCGCCGACCGGTCATGACGAACCGCTGCACGCCGTCCAGGTCGAGGCCGTCCAAGCCCATGGCCGCAAGGTCCATGCCTTCGGCCCAGTAGTCCCGCTGCAGCATGACGCCCATGATGTCGACCATAGCGCGCGTGACGGGAAGGTCGACGCCCAAGGCCTCGCCCAGCCGCACCATCGGCACGAACGCATAGATGATGTCCTCGCTGCACACCTGCTCCAGATAGGCTGCCGTCGCAAACCAGTCGGCGTGTGGCGACGAGCGCACGGCCTCGCTGATGTCCCGACCATCGTACAGGTACGAGCGTTTGTCGAACTCGAGCTGCGTTTCGAAGAGCTCCGACCCGAGGTGCCGCGACAGCCGCTCCCGCTCGGCGTCGAAGGCGTCCACGAGCCTCGCGCCCGGCATCGTCGCATCCTGGTAGAACTTGCCGCCCATGTAACGGTCGAAGTAGAAGCCGGCGATGGGGATGGTGAGCGTGACGTGTATCGGTGGATTGCCTGCGGCGGCGATGTTCGTGTCGATGACCGTGTCTGCCGGGTCGTACTGAGAGTAGATGCGGCGCACGACATCGAACACCGCCGGGCTACGCTCACCAGGGAAGGCGGCCACGCAGAAGTGCCGCTTGAAGCGGCCGATGCCGATCGCGTCGCCGCGTGGCTGGCAGATGTACGGCATGATGTTGGATTCGGCCAGCGTGACGTCGGGGAGACTGTCGCCCAGGCGCCGCGCCTGTCGCAGCGAGGCCCAGTAGCCGGTGTTGAAGAGCACGATTTGGCCGTCCCTAAGATGCGG
>JBAXRL010000058.1:0-11147 GCA_037131205.1 Actinomycetes bacterium
GCCCGGGCCGGCGGTGACCGGGCCGGCGGCGGCGGGGCACTCCGGCCCCGGGCTGGATCCCAGCTCGGTCGTCGGCCCGGCCGGGACCGGCCTTCTGGCCAAGCTGGCGGCAGCCGCCGGGACCAAGGCGGCGATCGTCGCCGGCGGAGCGGCGATCATCGCCGGCGGCGGGCTGGCGGTGCGCGAGTCGCGGCACGACGGAGCGGCGGCAGGCCGCAGCGGACCGGCGGCGGCGCCGGCGGCGCCCGCATCCCACGAATCAGGCGGCGCGCGTCGTGGGGCGTATCACGGCCCTCATGACGCCTGGACGGAACACCGCCACGCGGTCGACGAGCGCCTCTCCCACGCAGACCACGGTGGCGCACACCACCCCGCTTCCGGTGGCCATGGCTCCGATGGGCACGCCGGCCAAGCGTCGCACGACGGCGCTCACGCGAGCTCCGCTGCAGCGTCGCACGGCGGAGACGCCCACGAGGCCGCGCCTTCGACGAGCGGGACCACGAGCGCCACGCCGACTCACCACTCGGACTCCGGCGGCACGTCGACCCCTCACGAGGGCGACGGCGAGCACTGACGTCAGAGGCGCTGACTCGCAGCCCGCTCCGGCCGTGGCTCAGGCCAGCATCCATAGCGGCAGGCTGGCCTGAGCCGCGGCGGCGTCGAACCCCTCGCGTACGACCAGGAGCGCTTCTGCCACGCCGTAGCGCCGCTGGAACTCGGCCAATCCGCGATGCCGGCCGCGCTGGCTCTGACCCCACTTGACCTCGATCGGCAAGACAAGGCCGCCGTGGGCGGCGAATACGAAATCGACCTCGACGCCCTCGCGCGCGCGCCAATGCATGATGTCGCCGGCGGCGGCGTGTCGGCGCAGCCATGCGTGCACGACGACTTCGGCCAGACGACCCTCGAGCGCGGCGCCCTGCGCCCCGCCGAGGTCCCAGCCGCCCAGCGCGACCACAAGGCCGGTGTCCACCGGCACCGACTTCTTGCCGCCCCGCTGCCTCCCGGCCAGGGTGGTCGCGTACCTCGGCAGGATGAAATCGAGCATCGTGCGCTCGATGATCCCCAGGTACTCGGCGACGGTGACGTGCGTGACGCCCAGCTCCGACGCCAGTCGCTCGATGTTGATCAACACGGGGCCCTGACTCAGCAATCTGAGGCAGAGCTCCCGGAGCACGTGGGCCTGACGCACTCGCGCGACCGCCGGCACATCAACGTAGAGCACGCGCTCGACGAGCGTCTGCCAGAAGTACTCCCGCGGAGAGAGCGCCCCCGAGGCCGCCAGCGCCTCGGGGAAGCCGCCGCTGCGCAAGTACCAGCGCGACAGGCGCATCAGCTCCTCGCCCAAGCCGAGAGCTTCGTCGTGGAGGCGGACCAGAGCGGCGGCCCGCTCGCCGACGAGGGCGCCGACGCCCTGGCTCTCCCATACCCCGGCGCAACGTGCCAGCAGCGGCGCGGCGGGGCTGCGCACGAGCACCGCCGCCTCGGCGAGAGAGAACGGCAGGAGGCGTACGTCGCGGGCGCGGCCGGCGAGACTCTCGCGCGAACCACGATGAAGGATCGAGCCGGCAGATGAGGTCACCAACCAGACGAGTGGCCGTCCCCGGTCGATCGAGCGCTTCACCCACAACGGCCAGTCGGCGATCACATGGACCTCGTCGACCAGCACGTAGACCGGCTCGCCGGACCCTCCCAGCAAGCGCTCCTCGACGAAGGCAAGGAGCTCCTCGAAAAGAGTCGCCGTGGGTCCGAGGAGGGGGTCGTCGGCGGAGAGATACACGATCGCACGCGGCGCCACGCCGCCTTCGAGCAGGCGCCGCACGACCTGGTGAACGAGGACGGTCTTGCCGACGCGCCGCGGACCCAGGAGCACCGTCGCGCGGCCGGGCGAGAGCCCCGCGACGACCGACGGCATGAGCCGGCGGGGCACGGTATCGCGCATCGCCGCCGGCACGCGTCCGTCGACCCACCATGGGTTCTGCGCCTCGAGAGCAGAGAGATTCACGGCGGCCGGCTCCTCTTTGACACTATAGCAGAATGTTACATTTGACTATAGTATACCATGGAAAACGACACGAACACCAAGCCATCCTGAAGGCCGTCGAATCATCTGACCAGCCGAGATCGGTGTTCCCTTCATGCTACGGCCCAAGCAGCGCGCGGGGAAGGTAGACGATTCACCCCGGCACCGTGATCGAGACGGTGGTCCCCCGGCCCTCGGTGCTGGCGATGGTGATCGTACCGCCGTGCGCTTGGGCGATGAGCCGGGCGATCGCCAGACCCAGACCGGTGCCCTCGGCCGAGCGCGAGGCGTCGCCGCGGTAGAAGCGCTCGAAGAGGTGCGGCAGCTGCGCGGAGGGCACGCCGCGGCCGCTGTCGCGCACGGTGACGCAGATGCCTCCGTCCGCCGCCCTCGCGGCAACGTCGACGCCGCCCTCGTCGGTGTACTTGATGGCGTTGTCGACCACGCTGACGAACAGCCGCACGAGCGCGTCGCCGTCGCCCTCCAGAGCGAGGCCGTCCTCCACCTGACAGGTAAGCCTCAGACCCTTGTCGTCGGCGAGCACCTCGAGCGACGCGCAGACGTCACGCAACAACCCACTGACATCGATCGGCTCGCGCTCGACCAGGCGCTCCGCGTCGCCGCGCGCCAGCTCGAGCAGGTTCTCCACCAGGGTGCGCAGCCGCGCGGTCTCGCCATCGACGTCGTCCAGCGCCTGTTCGTACTCCCCCGCCAACCGCGGCCGCTCCCGCGTGACGCTCACGATCGCCTGGAGCGCGGCCAGCGGGGTGCGCAGCTCGTGAGAGGCGTCGGCCACGAAGCGGCGTTCGCGCACGAACGAGGCCTCGAGCCGGTCGAGCATGGCGTCAAAGGTCGCGGCCAACTGGCTCACCTCGTCGTCGCCGGGGGCGATTCCAAGTCGTCGCGAGAGATCCTGGGACGAGATCTCGGCAGCGGTGGCCTGCATGCGCGCCAAGGGCCGCAGCATCCGCCTCGTGAGCAGGTAGCCGAGCAGCGCCGCGACCGCCGCGGCCAGCGGGAGCAGCACGAGCAGCGTCAGGCGGAGCTGGCGCAGCGTGGCCAGCATCGGCTCCTCGGACAGCGCGATGCTGAACACCGCCATCGTCCTGTCGTTCTCACTCAGCGGCGTCGTGCGCACCCTCACGCGCACGCCGCTACGAGGGTCGGCGCGGCTCTCGGTGCTCGTGACGCCGCGCTGCGCCGCGGCCAGAGCGGCGCCTTGAGGGACCGACTGATTGTACGGGCCAGACTGCCGCAGCACTTCCCCGGTCGGACCGAACGCGGCCAGGCTCAGACCCGGGGCGCGCAAGTCGTCAGAGCCGAGGCCTTCGTCGAGCTGCGGCCCGAGCGTCAGGTGGCCGTTCTGGTTGTTGGCGCCGGCCATGGCCTGCGCCGTCGCCGTGCGCAGCGAGGCGTCCAGAGACGCCGTCAAGCGCTGCGCCGTGCCGTAGTACACGACGATCCCCACCACCGCGAGCACCGCGAGCACCAGTATGGCGATGCCCAGCGAGAGCCGGGCACGCAGGGTCTTAAGATGCACCATCGTCCTGCTCGGTCGAGAGCCGGTAGCCGGCGCCGCGTACCGTGTGGATCAGTTTGAGCGCGGCGCCGTCGTCGAGCTTGCGACGCAGGTTGCGGATGTAGACGTCCACGACGTTGGAGTGATTGAACACATCGTAGTTCCACACGTGCTCGGCGATCTGCGTGCGCGTGAGCACGCGTTCGGGCTCGCGCATGAGGCACTCGAGCACGGCCATCTCCTTGGCCGTCAGGGCGACCCGCCGCCCGCCGCGCTCCACGCGGTGCGTGAGCGTGTCCAGGGTCAGGTCGGCGATCCGCAGGACGCTGACCCGAGGCTGGTCGTCGGTCCGCCGGGTGACGGCCCGGAGCCGCGCCAGCAGCTCCTTCAGCGCGAACGGCTTGACCAGGTAGTCGTCGGCGCCGGCGTCGAGACCGGCGACTCTGTCGTCGACGCCGTCGCGGGCGGTGAGCATGAGGATCGGGGTCTTCGCCCCGCGCGCCCTCAGCTCGCGGCACACGGTGAGACCGTCGACCTCGGGCAGCAGCAGATCCAGGACGATGACGTCGAAGGGGACGCCACTGGCCCAGTTCAGCGCTTCGCGGCCGGTGGTGGCGACGTCTACGGCGTAGCCCTCCTCCTCCAGGCCGCGCTTCACGTAGGCGGCGATGCGGCGTTCGTCTTCGACGATCAGGACGTGCATGCGCCATCCTTGGTCGTTGACCGAGAGCCCAGTGTACGCGGGCAACATGAAAGCCACATGAAAGCCAGATGAAGGACCGGGGGCGCGGGCGGCAGTGCCGAAAGACCGGGGCGCGGGCGTCACTGCCGCCCGCGCCCCGGTCGTGGTACGCAGTTACGCGTGATTCGCGCCGCGTGTCACACGAGGCCGCGTGTCACTCGACGTCGGCAGGACCAGTGTCGGGCTGACCGTCCTCGACCTGATTGCCCGACTGGTCGTTGGGACCACCGGGGCCATCGGCGTCAGCTTCGTCGGCGGCGGCGCCGTCGGGGCTGCTCTGGTCGCCCTCCTGGAGCTGCACATTGTCCGTGTCGGGCGTGGTGGCGTCGGCTTCAGGAGCCTCAGCGGGCGCACTGAGCGTGGTCGCTGGGTCGGGAGCCGGGCTGGTGTCCGCCGCGTTGGCGCGCACCGCGATGCCGCCGAGCGCGCCGAGGCCGAGCACCGCGATCGCGGCGATGACGGCGATCTTCATCTTCTTCATAGTCTGTTCTCCTTGTCTCGCTGCTCTGACAGCGTGACTCTACGAAGCGCGGGTGAAGCCCTCATGAAGCGAGCATGAAAGGCGTCAGCGCCCATTCGCTGCCCAGTCGCCCGCCCATTCGCCCGCCTACTCGCCGGCCTTCTCGCCGGTGCCGACGGCCTTCTTGACCTGCGCCGTCGCCGGCGCGAACCCGGGAGCGCTCACCTTGACGTCGATGACGACCTCGTTCGGCGACGTCCGGTACAGGCTGTAGACGTTCTCCGGGTAGTGGCCGGGGCCGCTGTCGGTGTCGAAGTAGATCGTCTGGCTCGCCCCGGGGGCGATCGTGAGGCCGGTGAGCTTCTGGTAGTAGCCTTCGCTCTTGTTCGTCGTGGAGTCGGTCATGTTGTAGTAGGCCTCGAGGTCGCTGAGCGTCGAGGAGCTCGTGTTGACGAGGGTCATCTGCAGGCGGTCGCCGAGGTCCTCCTTGGTGACCGGGTCGACGTTGTTCTCGACCATGATGCCGGTGATCTCGAGTCCCGGCTTGGTCGAGGTGTTCACGATCGGGTCGCTGGCCACCGGGAGCACCGGCCCGCCGGCCGGGCTGGCGGCGGCGCTGGGAGCGGCGCTGGGCGCGGTGTTGCTCGACGCACTGGCCTGCTGGCCACCGCACCCGGCGATAGCCAGGGCGCCGAGCGCCACCACAGCGATGGCGACGACGCCTCCGAGACGTTTGATGTTCATGTCATGTCCTCCGTAAGAGTTTGCGTTTGCTGGTCTGCGTGAGCGCCAGGACGGTGGCCAGAACGCCGCCGCCGAACAGCCACACGAAGTTGGTCCACATGGCGCTGCCGATGACGCCGAGCGACGCCTGGTTGTACTTGTCCTTCACGCCAAGATAGGCGAAGCTCGTGCGCTCGAAATGCTTGCTGATCGAGGCCTCCTCGAGGCGGTTGCGGGTGGTCTCGTAGCCGGCGAACTTGGCCATCACGGTCTTCTCGTGCGGCTTGTCGACCTGCAGGCTCTTGAAGAGCCCGCCCGGCGCCTGGTTGTCGGGGTCCATGGTGTCGCCGATCTGCGGGATGATGAGCACGAACCCGAGCCACACGATCAGGCCGATGACGAGTGCCGTGCTGAGCTGCTTGGTGTAGCCCGCGAGGCCCATGGCGAGCGCGCTCCACATGAAGAGGTACAGCCACGCCAGGCCGAGGGTGATGCCGAGCTTGAGGAGCTCGACGCCCGAGAGACCCGTTCCGCCGACCAGACGGATCGCGACAATCATCACGACGCCCACGCCGACGGTGACCACCAGCCAGATGACAACCATGGCGAGGAGCTTGCCGCCGGCTACCGCGTAGCCGCTCACCGGCCGGCTGAAGAGCAGCCGCAGGGTGCCTCGGTTCTTCTCTTTGGCGATCATCCCGTAGCCGATGACGATGGCGACGATCGCGCCGATGATCTCGAGGTACTCGACGGCTCCGCGCAGGAGCTGCAGCGGGAAGAAGAGCGGCGCGGTGGGCGCGGTCCCCCCCGCCTGCTGCAACGCCCGCAGGTAGTGCTGATAGTCGGCGACCTTGGCATGGAACGCCGACGCCGCGACGATCACCGAAAGGATGACGACGGCCCCAAGCCCGGCGACCAGCAGCAGCACGAGGCGGCTGCGGAGCGCGTCCCCGAGCTCCTTGCGGAGCACCACGAGCAGTGGACTATTCATAGAGTGGCCTCCGCAGCGAAGCGCGCTGCCCGACCGCCTCTCAGGCTTCAGCGCCGGCGGTGACGACTACCTCACCAAGCCGTTCGACTTCGCCGAGCTTGTGGCGCGCCTGCAGGCGTTGTTGCGCCGCGCGGGTCACGCTCAGTCCATCGCCGTTGGCGAGCTGCGCCTGGACCCGACGGCCCACGCGGCACAGTGCGGGGGTGCATCTGCGGAGCTCACCCCCACGGAGTTCCGCCTGCTGGCCCGGCTGGCGGCGGCGCCCGGAGACGCCGTCCGCCGCCACGCCCTCGTGCAGGCGGCCTGGCCGCACGGCGCCATCGTCAACGACAACTCGCTTGACGTCTACATCGCCCGCCTGCGCCGCAAGCTGGCTTCGCTCCCCGGCGCGCCCACGATCCACACGGTGCACGGCGTCGGGTACTCCCTGCGATGAGGCGGCCCCTGGGCGTTCGCAGCCGGCTGCTCGTCGTCGTCGTCACGTCGGTCGCCATCGCCCTGGCGCTCATGACGCTCGGGTTCAACGTGCTGCTCGCGCGAAGCCTGTCTCGAGACGCCGACGCCCTGCTGCGCTCGCGGGCCGCGACCGAGGCGGGTGCGGTGGACGTGGGCAGCGACCGCGTCACGCCGTCCGACCAGCCCGACACCGGCGGCCTCGAAAGCCAGGCCTGGGTGTTTCGCGACGGCCGCGCCCTGACCCAGCCGCAAGTGAGCGCGGCGCTCGATCGCGCGGCCGGGAGCGCCGCGGCCACACCAGGCGTCGTCGTGGATGTCCCGGGCCTGGACACGAGGCTCTACGCCGTGGCCACCGGCGACGATCCGTCGACCGTGGTCGTCGCCGGCGTCTCGCTGGCACCGTACGAGCGCACCAAGCGCATCGCCCTCGTCGGCTCGTTGGCGTTCGCCGGCCTGCTCCTGCTGATCGTCGCCCTCATAGCCCGGTGGATGCTGCGCGCCGCGCTCCAGCCAGTGGCTCGCATGACCGCCGATGCGGAAGCCTGGAGCGAGCACGAACCGAACCGGCGGTTCGCCGCCGGCGAGCCCTATGACGAACTGAGTCAGCTGGCGGCCACGCTCGACGGCCTGCTGGACCGCCTCGCCGCCAGCCTGCGCCGCGAGCAGCGCTTTTCCGCCGAGATGTCGCACGAGCTGCGCACGCCGCTGGCGAAGGTCCGCGGCGAGGCCGAGCTGGCCCTGCGGCGCGAACGACAGCCCGAGGAGTACCGGCAGGCTTTGACGACCATCGTCACCAACACGCAGCAGATGACGAGGGCCATCGAGACGCTGGTGGCCGCCGCCCAGCAGGAGAGCGGTCTGGCCCGCGGACGCTGCGACGCGGGCGACGTTCTCGCTGAGGTCGCGGACACCTGCTCTGCGCTGGCCGAGCGCCGAGGGCTGCAGATCGAGGCGAAGACTCCCTCGCCACCAATCGCGCTCGGCGTCGAGGCCGAGATCGCCGTGCGCGTGCTGCAGCCGCTGGTGGAGAACGCCTATGCGTTCGCCCGCGGACGCGTGCGCCTCCATGTCGAGCGCGGCGACGGAGGAGCACTGATAACGGTGGACGACGACGGCCCCGGCGTGACGGCGGACGAGATCGAGACCATCTTCGCGCCGGGTGTACGCGGCAGCGCGGCCGCGGCCGGAGCCCCTGCGGGAGCCGGCCTCGGCCTCGCCCTCGCGCGCCGCCTTGCTCGCGCCGCCGGCGGCGACGTCTCGGTGCGCCCGGGCGACGGCGGGCACTTCGTCGCCCGGCTGCCCGCGGGCTGAACCCGCGGGCACGCACGCTCACTCGCTTCTCTCCGAGTCGCGTTTTCGCCCGAGCCTGCCGATAGACACACGGACGAGCGCTCGCGACCGGTACCTTCGAGAGCACCGAGCGAGCGCCGCAGGTCCGGAAACGATGTGATGGAGGGCGGCCATGAGCAGAACGGGGACAGCGGGCGGAGGACGGATCGTGACGCGGCTCAAGCGACCATGGACATTCACGGGACCTCGGCGGGCGATCACGATGGGCCTCGGGGGTCTGATGGTGCTGCTGCTCGCCGCGGGCGTCGCCGCGGCAGCCCGCAACCCGGCGCACACCGCCGCGCAGCGCGGCGCGAGCCACCAGGGGATGTCGACGGTGCTGATCGACGTGAGCTTCATCGACGCCGAGCACGGCTGGATCGCCGGACAGGCGGGGTACGTGCTGCGCACGTCCGACGGCGGCGCCACATGGACCAAGACCACGATGAGCGGGCGCGTCAATCTGAACAGCGTGAGCTTCGCCGATTCCACGCACGGCTTCGCCAGCGGCAACTGGTGGACGTCCGAGGAACTGGGTAAGGCGGGTCCCCTGCTGTTCTCAACGTCGGACGGCGGCGCGACGTGGGAGAAGTCCCGGGTCCTCCCCAGCGTGAACGGCGAGATGGACCACGTGGTGGCCATCGATGCCGACACCGCGTGCGCGGTGGGCGCCACCAGCGAGATCGAGCACTACGGCGTTGTGGTGCGCACCACGAATGGAGGCTCCTCCTGGCAGACGCAGCTCAAGCAGTCGGGGCGGAAGACCACGGTGCTGACCGGTGTCGACTTCATCGACGCCGACACCGGCTGGGCGTCCGGCTACGGCGCCCACACCGGTCACGGCGTGGTGCTGGCCACCAGCGACGGCGGCGCGACCTGGCGCAGGCAGCCGGCGCCGCAGAGCGGATGGCTCTTGCAGATCTGCTTTGTGGACGCCGAGCGCGGCTGGGCCAGCGCCGACAAGAGCGTGCTGCGCACGACCGACGGCGGCGCGACCTGGACCAAGATCGCCGTGGTCCACGGGCGGGACAAGGACCTCGAGGACATCTTCTTCGTCGACGCCGAGCACGGCTGGGCCGTCGGCAACTCGGGCGCCATCTGGGCGACGAGCGACGGCGGCGTCACCTGGACGGCGCAGAAGTCGGGCGTGAAGACCGGGCTGCTGGCCGTCTGCTTCGTCTCCGCCCAGCAGGGCTGGGTCGTGGGCGAGGACAACGTCGTCTTGAAGACCGCGGATGGCGGCACGACGTGGGTCAACGGGCGGTAGGCCAGTCGACAGGCGGCGAGACGCTGCACGCAAGAAAAGGGCGGGGCGCTCGCGAGCGCCCCGCCCTCTTCGCGTCGCGCCGCACCTCAGGTGAGCGGCTTCGTGGCGCGCACGAACCCGCTGATGAGGCGCACTCCGTCTGGCAGCGCCGGGGCGCCACACATGGAGTTGCCCGCGGACCCGTCGTAGACGTTCGTGACCTCGACGCCGGGGTCGTCGAACCCCGTCCGACGCAGGCGCGCCAGATAGTCCTGCTCCTCGAGCGCGCCGGCGATGCAGCCCGACCACGCTTCGACGTCGTCGAGCAGAGTCTGCGGGACCACGCTCATGTCGCCCTGGAACAGGATGTCGCTGACCGCGAAGCGGCCGCCGGGCCGGAGCACGCGAAAGGCCTCCGCGAGCACGCGGTCCTTGTCGGTGGAGAGATTGATCACGCAGTTGCTGATAATCACGTCGACCGAGGAGTCGGGCAGCGGCACGCTCTCGATCTCACCTTTGAGGAACTCCACGTTGTCCACGCCGGCCTTGAGCTGGTTGGCGCGCGCCAGGGCGAGCATCTCGTCGGTCATGTCGAGGCCGTAGGCCTTGCCGGTAGGACCGACGCGACGAGCCGACAAGAGGACGTCGATGCCGCCGCCGCTACCGAGGTCGAGCACGACCTCGCCGAGGCGCAGGTCGGCGAGCGCCGTCGGGTTGCCGCAGCCGAGGCTGGCCAGGACCGCCTCGGCCGGCAGCTCGCTGGTCTCGTCAACGGCGTACAGGCCCCGCGCGAGCTCGTCCTGAGGCTCGACAGGCGCGGCGGGGCCGCAGCTGCAGCCGCAGTTGCACGGCTGCGCCTGGCCGGCGGCGACCGCGCGCTCGGCGTAGTGCGAACGGATCTGCTCTCTCAGGACTTCGTCTGTCGTCGTCTCGCTCATCCCGGCTCCCTTCAGCGCAGAACGCATCAACTTCTTTAGATATCATAATACATCAAGATAATTTGGTGTCAACCGCGCGGTCGCCGCCGGCCGCAAGGTACCGCCGCACCGCGACTCCCGTCCAGATGAGCTCGACGACGCCGAACGGCCAGGCACCCGCGAGGAATCCGTAGAGGCTCGACAGCAGACACCCTGCGGCGAACGCCAGGATGAATCCGCGGCCGTGGCCCTCGAGCGCGTACATGACCATCATGAACGTGACGGCGGCGACGCCGTAGAGCGTGATGACGCTCATCGCACCTCCTCTTGTGCGCGGCGGGAACGATCCGCCGACCACATCGTAGCGCGCATCCGGGCTCTGCCGCCGCGGGACGGCCGGGCGGCCGGGCGGCATGTCGCAAATCGACAGGTTCCCCTCGCGGCTTTCGCCACCCGCGACCGCTGAAAATGGGGAATGCTTTCTCAGCCGGCGGCGAGTGCCCGCCCGCCGGCACGTGCCTGTCCGTCGCAGATGCCGGAGCCGCCGCGGCCGTGGGAGCCGCCGCGGCGGGGTAGTAGTGTGAGGGAAGATAACGAATCCTTATCTTCCCTCCGGCGCGCGAGCCTGCGGAGGGCCGTAGGCGGCCCGACAGTTAGGGAATCCTTATCTTCCCTTTTCGTACTACCCCGCGCCGGGGCCGCCGGGGTCGCCGCGGCCGCCGGCGCGCCCGGGATGCGGCG
>JBAXRL010000059.1:0-11072 GCA_037131205.1 Actinomycetes bacterium
CGCTGGCCTTCATGCGCGGCCGCACCCTCAACGACTCGTTCATCATCCTCGACGAAGCGCAGAACACCTCGCCCGAACAGATGAAGATGTTCCTCACGCGCCTCGGCTTCGGCGCCAGGATGGTGGTCACCGGCGACGTTACGCAGATCGACCTCCCGCACAGTCGCACCTCGGGGCTGGTCACGGTGCCCGAGGTGCTGGAGGAGATCGAGGACATCGCCATCACGCGCTTCGATGGCCACGACGTGGTGCGGCACAAGCTCGTGCAGCGCATCGTCAACGCCTACAAAGACCACGGCGACAAGACGGAGGCCGCGAGGACGCGACAGTTCGCCGCCGGGCAGGCCGGGCCGGAGCGCGACGCATGAACCTCGTCGAAGTGTTCAACCGCACGCGCGTGCGCCTCGACGACGAGGCCGTCGCGCGGCTCGTGGCGGGCGTGCTCGAGGCCGAGGGCGTCGAGAACGCGGAGGCGTCCGTCGAGCTCGTCGGCGAGCGCCGCATGCGCGCCCTCAACGCGGAGCATCGCGGCAGGGACGAGGTCACCGATGTGCTCTCCTTCCCGCTGGAGGAGGCGGGGGAGGGGCCCGGCCCGGCCGCCGCAGGCGCCGCCGGGCCGCCACGTCTGCTCGGCGACGTCGTCGTCTGCGCGCGCCAGGCGCTGCGCCAGGCGCGCGCCGACTCGTTGCCGCCGGCGTTCGAGCTCGCGGTGCTCCTCGTGCACGGCGCCCTGCACCTGCTGGGCTACGAGCACGAGACCGACGCCGGGCGCATGGCCCTGCGCCAGGCCGAGCTCCTCGAGCTCGTCGACTGGGAGGCGCTCGTTGTCGCAACGCCGCGGTAACCTGCTCCACAGCTTCAACTGGGCCTTCGACGGCATCGTCCACGCGCTGCACTACGAGCGCAACATGTGGGTGCACTTCGGGATCGCCGGTCTGGTGCTGGTCGCGAGCCTCTTCTTCGCGCTCACGCGGCTCGAGGTCATCGCCGTGCTGGTGGCGATCTCGTTCGTGCTCATCACCGAGATGCTCAACACCGCCATCGAGCACCTCGTGGACCTGGTGACCGACCAGGAGGATCCGCGCGCCAAGGTCGCCAAAGACGTGGCCGCCGGCGCCGTCCTCATCGCCGCGGTCAACGCCATCGCCATCGCCTATCTCGTCTTCTACGACAAGATCACGAGCGTGCCGTACACGGTGCTCACCAAGCTGCGTGGCTCGCCCATCGACGTCACCGTGATCGCCCTCGTGATCGTCATCCTGGCGGCCATCGCCCTGAAGGCGCTCACCCACCGCGGCACGGCCTTTCGCGGCGGCCTGCCGTCGGCGCACGCCGCCGTGGCCTTCGCCGCCTGGGTCGCGCTGACGTTCGTGGCCGCCAACACCGGCTACGCCCTGCCGATCTCGGCGATCGCCCTCTTCATGGCGCTGCTGGTCGCGCAGAGCAGGGTCCAGTCGGGCATCCACAGCTTGCTCGAGGTGGCCGTCGGCGCCGCTCTCGGCATCGTCATCACCTTCGTCCTCTTCCGCGTGTGGTACCCCCTGTGAACCGCGCCCCGGAGCCGGCGGAGCGTCTGCTCTTCGACGAAGCCGCAACGCTCGCCGCGCGTGCCTACGCGCCCTATTCGGGGTTCTCCGTGGGGGCCGTGGTCGTCGGCCCGTCGGGCCGCGGCCACCACGGCGTCAACGTCGAGAACGCCTCGTACCCCGCGGGTCTGTGCGCGGAGCGCGCCGCGCTCGCCGCCATGGTCCTCTTCGGCGAGCGCACGCTGCGCACCGTCGCCGTCGCCGCGGTGGAAGGGCGGGACTGCCTGCCCTGTGGGCTGTGCCTGCAGGCGCTGGCCGAGTTCGGCGACCCGGCCATCGTCGCGCGCCTCGGCGGCGAGGTGCGCGTCGTGCAGCTCCGCGACCTGCTCACGGCGCCGTTCGCCGGCGAGGCCGGCCCGTGAGCGGCGCCTTCCGCTCCGGCTTCGTCGCCGTCTTCGGCCGGCCCAACGTGGGCAAATCCACACTGGTCAACGCCCTCGTGGGGCGCAAGGTGAGCATTGTCAGCGACCATCCTCAGACCACGCGGCGGCGCATCACCGGCGTCGTCGATCTCGCGGGCTGCCAGGTGGTGCTGCTCGATCTGCCGGGCTTCCAGAAGCCCTTCGACTCCCTCACGCGACGCATGCAGTCCGCGGTCGACGACGCCCTCTCCGAGGTCGACGCGGCGCTGGTCCTGCTGAACGCCACGGAGACCTTCGGGGGCGGCGACCGCTACGTCGTCCAGGCGGTCGCCGGCGCGGCGCTCCCGTCCCTCGTGGCCCTGAACAAGATCGACCTCGTGGACGGCCCCCGGTTGGGCGCGCGCCTCGAGGAGGCGCGCCGGCTCGCCGGCGGCCGCGAGGTCCTGCCCGTATCGGCCAGGCGCGGCGACGGTCTCGGCGACGTGCTGGCCCGGCTGGCCGCCGCCATGCCGGCAGGTCCGGTCTACTTTCCCGACGGCCAGAAGAGCGACCAGCCGCTCGAGCTGCTGATCGCCGAGCTGGTCCGCGAGCAGGCCTTGCGGCGTACCCGCGACGAGGTGCCGCACGCCGTGGCCGTCGAGGTCACGGGCATCACCGAGCGTGTCGACCGGCCCCTCGTCGAGATCGCGGCCAGCCTCATCGTCGAGACCGAGTCGCAGAAGGCCATCGTCGTGGGCAAGGGGGGGCGCGTGGTCAAGGCCATTGGCAGCGGGGCGCGGCACGAGATCGAGGCGATCCTCGGGGTGCAGGTCTTTCTCGACCTGCGCGTCAAGGTCCGCAAGCGCTGGCGCCGCGACGAGCGCTTCATCGAGCGGCTCATCTAGGGCGGGGCGCGCCGCCGCGTTTGTTATACTCGCAGAGGTTTCACCCACCCCGTTGTCTCTCTGGAGGTCCACCGGCGTGCACGCCGAGGAGCTCGCCAAGACCATCGATCACACGCTCCTGAAGGCCGACACCACGTCCGCGGACGTGGAGCGCCTGTGCCGCGAAGCCGGCGAGTACCACTTCGCGGCGGTCTGCGTGTTCCCGTACTACGTGCCGCTCGCCGACAGCCTGCTCAGAGGCGCCGACGTCAAGGTGTGCTCGGTCATCTCGTTCCCGTTCGGCGCCGATTCTCTGCGCGTCAAGGTCATCGCCGCCGAAGAAGCGGTGGCCTGCGGCGCCGACGAGGTCGATGTGGTCATCAACCTGCCCGCCTTCCTCTCGGGGGAGTTCGGCCACGTGCGCAACGAGCTCGCCAGCGTGGTCCGCGGGGTGCGCATGAAGGCCATGAACACGGGCCGCGGTCAGGTCGTGGTCAAGGCCATCATCGAGACCTGCTATCTCACCACCAAGATGAAGAAGCTGGCCTGCAGGATCTGCGAGCAGGCCGGCGTGGACTTCGTCAAGACCTCCACGGGCTGCGGGCCCAAGGGCGCCACGGTGCAGGACGTCGAGCTGCTGCGCGAGTGCCTCAACGAGCACATCAGCGTCAAGGCGTCGGGCGGCATCCGCACGCTCCACGACGTCGAGATCATGATCAACGCCGGCGCCGTGCGCGTGGGCACCAGCGCCGGCGTCGCCATCATGCAGGACTTCCTCAGCTAGCAGCCGCCACGGCGCCGCCCCACCCGGAGGACGCAGCCATCGACCCACGGACCTTCCTCGACCTCGTGCGCGACAACGCCGACGGCCTCGTGCCCCGCGTGGCGCAGGACGGCGCCGACGGCGCCGCGGTCGTCGCGCTGGAGCCGGGGCGCGCGTGAGCCACGCGGGCGCCGCCGCCGGGCTGTGGAAGCGCCCCGGCGTGGCCGCGGCGCTCCTCGTCGCCGTGCTCGCCCTGGCGCTCGCCCTGCGCCTCAAGGGTGTGGATTGGGGACTCCCGTTCAGCTTCGTCAACGCCGACGAGAGCATCGTCGTGCCCAAGGCCTTCGGCGTCGCTCGCGGCGGGCTGAACCCGCAGTTCTTCTACTACCCGTCGCTGTTCTTCTACCTGGTCGGCGGCGTGTACCTGCTGGCGGCGCCGCTGCTGTGGGCGGTCCGGCAGGTGAACCCTCTGGCGATGAGCTCCTTTGTCATCGACGCGGGGCCGTACTACCTGCTGGCGCGGCTGGTCTCGGTGGCCGCCGGCGCCGCGTCGGTGTACCTGCTGTACCGTATCGGCCGGGAGGCCTTCGGGCGCCCGGCCGGCCTTGTGGCCGCCCTGTTCCTCGCGGTCGCGCCGCTGCACGTCGCCTACTCGCACATGGCCGTCACCGACGTCGCCGCCACGGCGGTCTCGCTGCTCGCCCTCCTCCTGCTGCTCCAGGCGGCCCGCGGCGGGGGCCGCCGCCGGCTGATCGCCGGCGCCGTGGCCGCGGGCCTCGCCACGTCCACCAAGTACAACCTGGGCGCGCTCGTGCTGCCGGCGACCATCGCCGCCGTGTACGCCTGCCGCGGCGAGGTGGCGCGCCGCGCCGCGGCCGGCGGCCGCGCGGCGCTCCTCTGGCCGCGGCTGCTCCTCGCGCGCGTGTACGCGCCCATGCTGCTCGCCTTCGTCGCCGGCTCGCCGTTCATCATCCTCGACCCGGGCCACTTCCTCCACGATTTCCTCCGCCAGAACCGCATCATGGACCGCGGCTGGCTGGGCTTCGAGAACGTCGGCAACGGCTTCTGGTACAACCTGGAGACGAACCTCGGCGGGACTCTCGGGGTGGTGCTCGTCGCGCTGGCCATCGCCGGTCTGGCGTGGGCGCTGTGGCGCCACACGACCGTCGACCTGTTGCTGGCGCCCTACGCGCTCGCGTACTTCGTCTACATCAGCACCTGGAGCGAGCTCGCCGACCGCTACCTGCTGCCCATTCTCCCGCTGCTGCTGCTGTTCGCTGTGCGCCTGTGCCTCGAGCTCGTCGACCTGCGGCCGGCGGCCCGGCGCTACGCCGCGCCGGCCGTCGCGCTCGTCCTCGCGGCCGCCCTGGTGGCGCCGCTGGCCGGCGCGCTCGCCTACGACCGCGCGCTCTCCGGCGGCGACACGCGCGAGCGCGCCAAGGCGTGGGTCGAGAGCAACGTGCCGGCGGGCAGCATCGTCGCCACCGAGAGCTACGGGCCTCCGCTGGTGCGCGTGCGCGACGAGAGGTACTACCGCGACGCGGGGCTCAAGACGCCCGCCTACCGCATCCTGCGGCTCAGGCTGCCGGCGCCGGGCGTGCCCAACCGCAGCCACGGCCTCGAGTGGCTGCGCGAGAAGCACGCCGACTACGTGATCGTGAGCTCCACGGTGTACGACCGCGTGCTGGCGGCGGCCGGCTCCTACCCCGAGCTCGCCGCCTTCTACCGCAGCCTCGACGAGCAGGCCGAGCTCGTCGAGGTGTTCACGCCCGGCCCCGGCGAACGCGGCCCGGTGCTCAAGGTGTATCGCCTGGGGCCGCCGGCGCCGCCGGGCTGACGCCCGGCGGCGCCATCTCGCAGACTTCCGCCGCCGCCTGCTCGACCTCGCCCTCGGCGATGGGCCGGCGCCCCGGCTTCACCACGAGGTAGGCGACGAAGCCCGGCGGGATCGGCAGCCAGAAGTTGATCAGCCGGTACACGAGCACCACGGCGACGGCCGTCGCCGAGGGCACCCCGAAGCTCACGTAGAGGGCGATGAGGATGCCCTCGACCGCCCCCAGCCCCCCCGGCGTCGGAGCGAGTGTGCCGATGGCGTAGGCGACCACGTAGCCCACGGCCAGGTAGCCGAAGCCGATGTGGTAGTCGAAGGCCCAGAAGGTCGCGAACAGACAGAGCAGGTCGAAGGTCCAGAAACCGCAGGCCAGCAGAGTGGTCCTGCGGAACGAGCCGTGGTGGGACGTCATGCGGCGCATGCCGGCGAAGAGGTTGTCGAGCCAGCCGTCGATGTGGCGTTCGTGCACGACCTCGCGGCGCATCACCCGGTTGGCGAGATGGGCCAGCTGGGTCACCCGGCGCCGCATCCGCGAGCGGTGGTTGTAGAGATAGACGCCGTAGCCGGTGAGCCAGAGGATCAGGCCGATGAGCACGATGGCGACGAGGTAGCCGGCGATCGACTGGCCGCGCGCCACGACGAGCCACACCAGCGCCAGCGCGAAGAAGAACCACAACACGATGTAGTTGAAGAACTGCTGGGCGGCGATGGCCACGAAGATGAGCCCGTGCGGCACGCGGCGCTTACGCAGGGCGTTGTACGTCACGACCCAGCCGCCGACGCCTCCGGCCGAGAGCACGTGGCTCACGGCGAGGCTGCTCAGGGTGATGGCGAGCACTTCGCGCAGGCGTGTGCGGATGTCGAGCACCTTGAGGATGTACCGCGTCAGGTTGGCGTAGCTGAGCAGCGCCAGGCACTCCAGCGCGACGGCGCCGGCCAGCAGCACGTAGCTGGCGTGCGTGAGCAGCGCGAGCGTCTTCTGCGTGTCGACGAGCCTCGGCAACAGAAGATAGAGGACGACGACGATGACGGCGAAGACGGCGATATGGCGGAGGGTCTTCTTGATCGGCTTCCTCCCCAGTCGGCTGACGCCCGCCAAGCTCAAAACAGTACCACACGCGCGGGAGATGGGGGCGCGGAGCGCCCCGCGCGCGTCCGCCCGCCCGCGCCCGCCCGCGCCTGCCCGCCCGCGCGCGGCGCGCCGGGCGCTGGTCAGCGCCGGGTCTTGCGCCCGCCGCGCTTCTGGCGGCTCGCCGGCGAGCCGTCGCCGAGCACCTCGCGCTCGATGTCCTGGCGGCGGATCCACGCGTAGGCCGCCGCCGCCGGCACGCACGTGAAGGGGATCGCGCAGAGGGCGAACCAGGCCCAGCGCCGCGCCTTGAAGGTCACGAAGACGCCGTACACGTAGGTCATCGCCCAGCCGCTGAGCATGACGACGCCCCAGACCACGTAGACGGGTCTGGGGATGAACGTGACCGTGAAGACCTCGGCCAAGGCGCGCACGAGGAACATGACAAGCGTGATGCCCGAGAGGAGGAAGAGGTTGGCGAGGCGCCGCAGCTCGGCGGCGGTCGCGGGTCCCACGGCGACGCCGCGGTCGTCCTTGTCGTACCTGGTGAAATCGAGCAGACCGGCCATGGCTCCCGCCCCTGCGTGTGCGGCGCCCGCCGGTGGGGCATGAACGGGGGGACGCGACGACGGAGCTAGTCTCAGCGATGGCAGATGTGAACACAACCCCGCCCGGCGGTCACGCGGCCGTCTACGACGCGCTCATGTGGCCGTTCGAGCGCGCCGCTCTGGGAGCGTGGCGGCGCCGCCTGGCGGCGCGCGCCCGCGGCCGCGTGCTCGAAGTGGGCGCCGGCACCGGCAGCCAGCTGCGCTGGTACCCCGCCGGCGCCGTGGTCACGGCGCTCGAGCCCGACCCCGGCATGGCGGCGCGCGCCCGGCGCGCCGCCGCGCGCGCCGCCGCGTCCGTGACTGTCGTCGAGGGCGTGGCCGAGCATCTGCCGTTCGCCGCCGCGAGCTTCGACGCCGCGGTCGCGAGCTTCTGCTTCTGCACGGTCGCCGACCCGGCGGCGGCGCTCGGCGAGCTGCGCCGCGTGCTGATCCCCGGCGGCCGCCTGCTGATGCTCGAGCACGTGCACCTGCCGTGGCAGCCGGGGCGGCGTCTGCAGAGCTGGGCCGCCCCGGCCTGGGCGGCTGTCGGGGGCGGCTGCCGGCTGGATAGAGATACGGGGAGATCCGTGCTGGAGGCAGGCTTTTCGGTCGTGCACGAGCGTTCCCATGTGCTCGGCTGGATCGTCGAGCTCGAGGCGCACAGCCCCTGGGCTTGCAGCGCCCGCCGACCTCTGGTCGACTGACGCGCGCACGCGCACCCGCGGCGTCCCGGTACGCCCTCGCCGCCGCGCCGGCCGGGACCACGGCCCTCGCCGGCACGCTGTCGGGCCGGGCATCCAAGGCGCCGCCGGCCACCATCACGCCATCCACGAGGGCATGGGTCCGCGGTTCTGGACGACGACCTTCGCCGCGCGGTACTGATGATGTTTCAGCAGTGACGCGGGAGTGATCGCGTCGCCCGAAGCGGCCGCCGGGGCCTTCGGGATCCGGCGGCCGCTGTCGTTGAGGCCTGACCGGCGATGCGCCCGCGGCTCGCCCTGGCCCTTCGCGGCGGCGGGGCAGGCGCGCCGCTCACATCTCCGGCGCCTGCCTGCCCAGCAGCCTGGCGCCGGTCTCGTACAACCCGAGCCCGAGCATGAGGCCCACGGCGATGGCGACGATGACGAACAGCGCCGTCGACAGGTCGGCGAGCCCGATGGCGTACTCCGGCCCGAAGATCTGCGTGAAGCCGGTCAGCGCGAGCGCCCCGGGGATGAGCAGGATGAACGTGGGTGAGAACGTCACGAGGCGGGGCGGCCCTGAGGAATGAGCGGCCGCCCATTCGGCGACCAGCGCCATCAGGACGGCTCCGAAGACGGCCGCCAGATAGGGGCTGCTCGCGGCATCGCCGAGCTCCAGCCCCACGCGCGCCGCGAGGCAGACGGCAAACAGCCACGGCAGCACGCGCAGCGGCGCCGCGAAGTGGAGCGCCACGCCCACGGCGAACAGCAGCGTGCCCACCCACGGCGCCCACCAGCCGAGGTCGGCCACGGCGCTGGTGACCGCGTCGGCGGGCGGCAGATGGACCACTTGCTGGGCGGCCAGCAGGCCGAACACCAGCAGCGCCACCTGCACCAGGGCGAAAGCCAGCCGCCCGGCCCCCGAGACGATCTGCCGGTCGGCAAGCTCGAGGGTGGCCAGGGTCAGCGGCACGAACGGCAGGCTGAGCAGCAGCGGCGGGACCAGCGCATGGTAGGGGGCGTCGACCAGCCCCTGGCGCGCCATGAGAAAGACGACGCAGCCGCAGACGAACGAGGTGATGACCGGGCGCAGCATCTCGAGGCGGTGGACGCGGCCGCCGGCGATGCGGAGGGCGCCGGCGAGCAGGCCGAGTCCCACGGCGACGGCCGTCACCGGCCACGCCAGTTGCAGGATCAGGGCGAAGCCCAGCGTGGCGATGCCGTGACCGGCGATCAGGACGAGCGGGTGATAGCGGGGCTTCGCGGCCAGGATCGCGTCGAGACGGGTCAGGCCGTCGGCGGGATCGATGCCGCCGCCCTCGGCCGTTGCGACCAGGTCGTACAGCTCGTGCACCTGGTCGAGGCGCAGAGACCGGGCGCCCTCGGCGGCCATCTCGATGCACAGCGCGCCGTGATCGCGGAGCACGGCGATGGCGCCCGTGGGCAGCGTGTAGAAGCTGCAGTCGGTCACGCCGCCGGCGCCGGCGATGCGGCTCAGCGCCGCGTGGGTGCGGGCGACCGTCTCGCCGGCGGCGATCATCGCCAGCCCAAGCCTGGCGGTGAGCCGCGTCAGCTCGGGGGTGGCGCGGCTGCCGTCGGCTGCGGAAGAAGTGCAGGCGGCTGCTCCGGCCTCACGGCGGGCGGTCTCGGCGAGAGACGCGTCGAACGGCGCGCTCACGGGGCAGGAGGTCCGCTCAAGGCGCCGGCGGGCCGCCCGCCGCGAAGTCGAAGACAACTTTCACGGCGCGGTTGCGCCCCTTCGTGTGCGCCACCAGCAGGGCCTCCCGGTAGCGCTCGAGGGTGAAGCGGTGAGTGACGAGCTGCGGGAGCTCGAGCCGTCCCCGGCCGAGAAGGTCGAAGAAGAGCTCGAAAGCGTGCTTCCGCCGCCCCTCGGGCTCTTCGATGCCGAAGGCGTTGGAGCCGACCAGCTCGATCTCCTTGAAGTAGTGAGGCGTCCACTCGAAGCGCTTTGGCCGGCTCACTCCGGTGATCACGACGCGCGCCCGCGGGCGCGCGACGCGGATGCCCGCGGCGAGCGTGTCCGCCGACCCCACGGTGTCGTACACCACGTCGACCCCGCCGTGCAGCCAGGGGGGGCCGAAGCGCGGCTCGATCGGGCGCTCGCCGCTGAGTCGTCCCACCGCCGCCGTCAGGTCGGCCGTCGAGCCGGCGCGTAGCACCGCGTGCGCGCCCATCGCGCGCGCCAGCTCCGCCTGGAAGCGGTGGCGGGCGACGGCCACGATCTCGGCGCGCGGATAGGCCGCCCGGAGGAAGGCGATGGTGAGCAGGCCGAGCGTGCCGCAGCCGTAGACCAGCGCCCGCTCGCCGTCCGCGGGGGGCGCCTTGAGCACGGCGTGCATGCTCACCGAGAACGGGTCGGCGAGCACCGCCTGGTCCCAGCTCACACCATCGGGGATGGGGAAGAGCTGGGACTCGTGGGCCGGCAGCAGGGGCGCGAAGCCGCCTCCGACACTCCGGCAGTTGCCCGTGTGCATCCCCGGCGCGAGCCTGCCGTCGGCGAAGTGCTCGCAGAGGAAGTAGCGCCCCGCCGCGCAGGCGGGGCACACCGGGCTGATCCCTCGCGGAGCGCACCACAGCCACGGGTTGAGCGCCACGCGCTCGCCCACCTTCAGCCGGCTCACCGCCGCGCCGACCTTCTCCACCACGCCGACCACCTCGTGGCCGGGGATGCAGGGGAACGACACCAGCCCGCTCAGTGGGTTGTCCATGTCGGCGTCCAGAAAGTGCAGCTTGGTGTCGCTGCCGCAGACGCCGCAGAGGGCGGTGCGCACGATGGTCCAATCGTCCCCAGGTAGCGAGGGCTCAGGGACGTCGTGCAGCCTCGTCGGTCCCAGGGCCGAGAGATACGCCTGCGGGGACAGCCTGCCCGCCGCCTTGGCGTAGACGATGCGTGGCAGGTCGTAGTCGAACACCACCGCCTTCATGGCTCGCTCCGCGCGAATGACGTCATCGGCACTCCTTCTTGTGAGCCCCGCGGGCGGCGCCGGCGGCGCGTAGCCGTTGGCGCGATACCACTCCACCGCCTTGCGCAGCGCCTCCCGGGCCGGGGTCTGGGGGAAGCCCAGCTCGCGGACCGCCTTGGCGGACGTGAACGACTCGCGCCTCCGTGACAGGCGGGCGCTCGTCGGCGTGGCCACGGGCACGCGGCGGCGGTCGACCGCGGCGAGGGACACATCGATGTAGCCCCAGGCCAGCGCCAGGGCGTGCGGGACCCGCCAGCGTACGAGGGGCAGCCCGGACACCTCGGAGAGGAGGTCGAGCATCTGCTTGAGGGAGACGACCTCGCCGCCGAGGATGTACCGTTCGCCGA
>JBAXRL010000060.1:0-11047 GCA_037131205.1 Actinomycetes bacterium
ACTTCCGCGGCGGCACCGAGACGGTGCTCATGCGCATGACCGACGTGATGATGGCGTTCCCCATCTACCTGCTGGCGGTAGCCCTGGTGAGCGTCCTCGAACCGAGCCTGGGGATCCTCATCTTAGTCATCGGCATCGTCTACTGGACGCCCATGACGCGCGTCATCCACGGCGAGGTGCTCTCCATCCGCGAGAAGGAGTTCGTCGATGCGGCGCGGCTCACCGGTTGCACCAATCGCCGCATCCTCTTCCGCCACATCCTGCCGCACCTCGTGGCGCCGATCATCGTCTACACGAGCCTCGGCATCGCCACCACCATCCTCTTCGAGGCGACGCTCAGCTACATCGGCCTCGGCGTACAGCCGCCGACGCCGTCGTGGGGCCAGATGATCAGCGAGGGACAGGCATACTACCTCTCGGCGCCGAACCTCGTCATCTACCCCGGCCTCTGCATCATGATCACGGTGCTGGCTTTCAACCTCGTCGGCGACGGGCTGCGGGACGCGTTCGACCCGCACCAGCGGCGCCGCTGAGCGACACAAACGGATGCCGATGAAGACCCGGCAACGACAGGAGGCGCCCATGCCGCCACGCAAGACCCGGAAGAGTAAGACCCTCGCCCCAGCGCTGGCTTTCGCCCTGCTTCTCACCTTGGCGCTCGCCGCCTGCGGCGGCACGTCCGGAGGCGGCTCCTCGGGCAGCCAGAGCCCGTCATCCTCCGATACGCCCGTGCAGGGCGGCACGATGTCGCTCTCGTACCTGACGGAGCCGTCGAGCCTCGACCCGGCGGTGGCCTGGAACATCATCGACTGGCAGATCGAGCACGCCATCTACCAGGGCATGCTGCAGTACGCCCCCAAGCCGGGCGACGCCGGCGCCGTGCTGATCCCCTGCCTCGCCACCGAGGTGCCGTCCGTGCAGAACGGCGGCATGTCCGCCGACGGCCTCACCTACACGTTCACTCTGCGCAAGGGCGTCACGTTCCAGCCGCCGGTGAACCGCGAAGTGACCGCCCAGGACTTCAAGTACAGCTTCGAACGCATGATGAGCTCGCCGCGCGCCCCGGCCACGTCGTTCTACATGGGCGTCGTCGGCGCCGATGCCTTTATGAAGAAGAAGGCCGCGGAGATCAGCGGCTTCCAGGCAGTCGACGACTACACCGTCGAGATCACGCTCAAGTCGCCGGACCTCTCCTTCCTCAACGCGTTCACGATGGAGTTCTGCGACGTCGTCGCCAGGGAGTGGGTCGAGAAGTGGGGCAAGCAGTTCAACCGCCACCCGCTGGGCACCGGCCCGTTCATCTTCGAGAAGTGGACGCCGGGCCAGGAGATCGTGCTGACCCGCAACCCCTCGTACTGGGAACCGGGCAAGCCGTATCTCGACAAGATCGACTACCAGCTCTCGTTCTCGCCGCCGACCGCCCTGCTCAAGCTGCAGAGCGGCGAGATCGACGCCCTCGGCGACGGCGTGCCGCCGGCGGACATCCCGCGCGTGATGGCCGACCCGCAGTGGAAGGCGCTCGTCTACTCCCAGCCGCTGGTCGCCATCAGCTACATGTTCATGAACGTGCAGATGAAGCCGTTCGACGACGTCAAGGTGCGCCAGGCGCTCAGCTGGGCGATCAACCGCGACAAGCTCGTGAAGCTGCAGGCCGGCCAGGCCATGTCGCTGTGGCAGTTCTACCCCAAGGGCATGCCCGGCCATGAAGACGGCAAGGTCTTCTACGGCTACGACCCCGCCAAGGCCAGGCAACTGCTCGCCGACGCCGGCTACCCGGACGGGTTCGAGACGATGCTCTACACCGACAACGTCGACCCGAACCCGAAGCTCTGGCAGTCGGTGCAGGCCGACCTCGCCGCCGTGGGCGTCAAGGCCGACCTCAAGACCATGAGCAACAACACCTACTACAACCAGCAGGGGACGCCCAATACGCTCACCGCAGGTAGCTTCGGCTGGTGGATGGACTTCCCCGACCCCAGCGACTGGATCGGACCGCTGTTCAGCAAGGCGAGCGCCGTGCCCGGCGGCATGAACTCGAGCTTCTGGTGGAGCCCGGCACTCGAGGCCATGTTCACCGAGGCCCAGGCGATGACCGACCCGGAGGCGCGCATCGCGAAGTTCTCCGCGATGCAGCAGCTCATCAGTGAAGAAGCTCCGTATGTGCCCTGCTACCAGCCCATCCAGACGACGATGTGCTCCGAGAACACCGGGGGCTTCTTCCTGCACCCCGTGTACCAGATCGACCCGACGCAGTACTGGAAGAAATAGGGGGAGCGGCGGCGGGCGGCCTTCCGGCCGCCCGCCGCCACACATGACCCTGCCGTGGGGGCAGGAAAGGAGAAGGGGACATGAAGATACGCAGATCGGCAGTGGGGGCGCCGGCGCTGCTCGCGCTGGTCGCCCTCGTCCTGGGCCTCGCCGCCTGCGGCAGCTCGGGCGGCTCGGGCGGCGGCGCGAGCAGCCCCGCCAGCTCGGCGCCCGTGAAGGGCGGCACGCTCACCGTCACCTACCAGGGCGAGCCCACCGAGCTCGACCCCGCGATCGCCTGGGAGGTCACCTCCTGGGGCATCGAGCGCCTCACCTACGAGACCTTCCTCAGCTACGCCGGCAAGCCCGGCGAGCCCGGCACCGAGCTCATTCCGTGCCTGGCCACGGAGGTGCCGAGCGCTACGAACGGCGGCATCTCGGCGGACGGCAAGGTCTACACGTTCAAGCTGCGCCCAGGCGTCAAGTTCGCGCCGCCGGTCGATCGCGAGGTCACGGCTCAGGACTTCAAGTACAGCTTCGAGCGCATGATGGTCGAGCCGCTGGCCCCCGCGACCTTCTTCTACACCGGCGTCACGGGCGCCCAGGACTTCATCGACGGCAAGGCCAAGGAGATCACGGGCTACAAGGTGGTCGACGCCTCCACCGTCGAGATCACGCTCGACAATCCGGACGGCTCGTTCCTGATGGCCATGACCATGCCGTTCACCTCGGTGCTGCCCAGGGAGTGGGTCGACAAGGTCGGCAAAGACATCAAGCGCAAGCCGCTCGGCACCGGCCCGTTCGTGATCGACAGCTGGACGCCCGGCCAGGAGATCGTCGCCTCCCGGAACCCCAACTACTGGGACGCCGGCAATGTCTACCTGGACGCGATCAAGTTCGACCTGACGGCCAACCCCAGCACCGCCCTGCTGCGCCTCGAGCGCGGTGAGGTGGACGTGCTCGGCGACGGCATCCCGGCCGCCGACTACCTGCGCACCAAGCAGGATCCCACGTGGGGCAAGTTCGTGTACGACGCCTCCGAGATCGCCACGTACTACGTCTTCATGAACGTCAACGAGAAGCCGTTCACCGACGTGAAGGTGCGCCAAGCGGTCAACTACGCCATCGACACGGTGCGCCTGCAGAAGCTGCTCGCCGGCCAGGCGAAGGCGCTCAACCAGATCTACCCGGAGGGCATGCCCGGCAATCAGCCCGACCAGGAGTTCTACACCTACGACCCCGAGAAGGCGAAGACGCTCCTCGCCGAGGCCGGATTCCCGAGTGGCTTCGAGGTGACCTTCTACGGTCACAACGTGGAGCCGTTCCCCAAGCTGGCGCAGGCGGTGCAGAACGACCTCGCGGCCGTCGGCATCAAGGCGAGCATCAAGCTCATGGACAAGGCCACGTACTGGGACTTCATCAGCCTGCCGCAGTCGCACGCCGGCATCGGCCTGACCGACTGGTACCAGGACTTCCCGGACCCGAGCGACTTCGTCGGCCCGCTGTACACGCACCCCATCGAGGGCGGGGCCAACGCGAACTTCTACCAGAACGCCGAGGTCGACAAGCTCTACGCGGCGTCCAGCAGCGAGCTCGACCCCGTCAAGCGCATCGCCATGTTCGTACAGATGCAGGACATCATCATGGGCGACGCCCCTTCCGCCATCCTGTACCAGCCCGTGTGGAACGGGATGTTCGGCAAGAACGTCGGCGGCTACTACTACCACCCCGTCTGGAGCCTGCAGTTCCAGTGGATGTGGAAGCTGGACGGCAAGTGACCCGATGACGACGGCGCGGCGCAAGGCGAGCGGGACAGGCGATGGGTAAGTACGTCGTCCGCAGACTGCTGTGGATGGTGGTGGTGCTCTTCTTCGTGAGCATCATCACCTTCCTGCTCGCCTTCGCCGTGCCCGGCGACCCCGCCAAGAGCATCGCCGGCACGCACGCCACGCCGGAGGTGCTCGTGCGTATACGCACGTCGCTGGGCCTCGACCAGCCCATCTACGTGCAGTACGGCAAGTACCTGTGGGCGCTGGTGCGCCACGGCAGCATGGGCTACAGCTACGAGACCCAGCTGCCGGTGACCACGGCCATCCTGCAGCGCTTCCCGGCGACCGTGATGGTGGCCATGTTCGGGATCTTCTTCGAGCTGCTCATCGGCATCCCCATCGGCATGATGAGCGCCCTGCGCCAGTACAGCATCCGCGACCGCACGTTCACGGTGCTCAGCCTCGTGTTTCTCAGCATCCCGGGCTTCGTCCTCGGCATGATGCTGATGTACTTCCTCGCCTACAAGGTGCAGATCTTCCCGCTGGGCGGATACGAGGGCTGGAGCCAGCCGATCTACGGCATCCTGCCCGGCCTCGCCGTCGGACTCGGCGGCGCCGCCTGGTACTCGCGCCTGCTGCGCAGCAGCATGCTCGACATCCTCGGCGCCGACTACGTCAAGGCGGCGCGCGCCAAGGGCCTGCCCGAGCGCACCGTCGTGTGGCGCCACATCATGCGCAACGCCTGGAGCCCCATCGTCACCCTGCTCGGCATGGACGTGGGCTGGTTCCTCGGCGGCGTGCTCGTGATCGAGGTGGTGTTCGGCATCCCCGGCATCGGCTGGCAGGCGTGGAACGCCATCCAGACGCAGGACCTGCCGCTCATCATGGGGACGGTGCTGTTCGCGGCCCTGCTCGTGACCGTCAGCAACTTCGTCGTCGACCTCGCCTACACGTGGCTCGACCCGCGGGTGAAGTACAACTGAGCTCTCGCCGCCCGGCGGGAGAACGACTCCCACAGCGCCGCGTCCTCACTCCGAGGACGAGCCTCCGAGAGAGTCCGCGGCGAGCAGATCCGGGAGCGAGCGCTGGAGCATGAGCTCCAGGACGGCGTAGGGCCGCCGCATGTCGAAGCCATCGTCGATGGCTTCCTGGATGGCCAGTCCATCCACCACCGCGGTCATGAGCTCGGCAAGACCGAGCAAGACCGTCTGCTCCGACGCTGACGCCAGATCCTTCGCCCTCAGCCAGTCGAGCTTGATCTGACGATACCAGTCATACGCTCGAGCCATGCGGCTTCTCAGCCCTTCGTTCCGAAGGGCGTAGGGCAGGACGTCGAAGAAGACGCGGAACGACCGCGACGAGCTGATCGTCTGGAGGCCCTCCACGAACCTGGGCAGCCTCTCATCGCTCGTCACCGTGCTCATCGCGACGGCGGCGTCCCGCTGGTCGTCGCGAAAGACCGAGTCGATCATCGCCTTGACGAGGCCTGCCTTGTTCCCAAAGTAGTACTGCACCATCGCGGAGTTCTCCCCGGACTCCCGGGCGATCGCGCGCAGCGTCAAGCCGGCGAAGCCCTTGGCGACGAGCACCCGCTGCGCGGCCGCGAGGATCTTGACCGCGGGGGCCGGCAGATCCTGCCTGGGGTCGCGGCTGAGCAGGGCGGTGACGGCGCGGCCCTCCAGGGCCGGCCCCGACACGACGACGGACGATCCGGCGCTCACGTCACCCTCGATGGGACTCAGGGACAAGCTGTTGACCTCCTCCCCGCGACACGACCCATTGCACAGCATGCGTTTCTGCCGAGGAGTTGAGTTTAACCATGCGACTGATTAGACTCCTTCGGGCCGAGCCAAGCAACCCCGACAGAGCGACGAGAGGAACGAAATGGCGCAGGTCGTGACTGAAGTGAAGAAGCTCAAGTTCTGCATCGACAACGAGTGGCGCGAGTCCGCCTCCGGCAAGTACATGCCGGTCACCGACTCATCCACCGGCGAGGTGTTCGCCGAGACGCCGTGCTGCACCGCCGACGAGGTCGAAGAGGCGATCCAGTCCGCCCAGAAGGCGTTTGAGACCTGGTCCACCACGCCGATCCAGAAGCGCACCCAGGTGCTCTACCGCTGGAAGGCCCTGCTCGAGCAGCACGCCGAAGAGGTCACCGTCCTCTGCGCGCGTGAGCTCGGCAAGAACCTCGACGAGGCGCGCGGTGAGGTCGTCAAGATCATCGAGGGTTGTGAGGTCGGCGTCTCCGCCCCGATGACCATGAAGGGCGAGTCGCTCATGAACGTGTCCAGGGGGCACGACACCGTGAGCTACCGCGAGCCGATCGGCGTCTTCGCCGGCATCGCCCCGTTCAACTTCCCGGGCATGATCCCCTTCGGCTGGATGCTGCCGCTCTGCATCGTCACCGGCAACACCTTCGTGCTCAAGCTGGCGAGCATGGTGCCGACCACCGGCATGCGCCTCCTGGAACTACTCATCGAGGCCGGCCTGCCGAAAGGCGTCGTCAACCTCGTGACCTGCAGCCGCACCGAAGCCGAGATCATGATGACCCACCCGCTGGTGCGCGGCGTGAGCTTCGTGGGCTCGACCAAAGTCGGCCTCCGTGTCTACTCGCTGGCCGCCGCCCACGGCAAGCGCGTCCAGGCCCAGACTGAGGCCAAGAACCACGGCCTCGTGCTGGCCGACGCCTCGCTCGAGCGCGCCGCCGCCGGCATCATCAACTCCACCTTCGGCTGCGCCGGCATGCGCTGCATGGCGCTGCCCGTGATCGTCGTCGAGAGCTCGATCGCCGACGAGTTCATCGGCTACATGGTCAAGTTCGCGAAGCAACGCGTCGTCGGCTGCTCCTACGACCCCAAGACCGAGCTCGGGCCGGTCGTCTCGGCCGAGCACCAGGCCTCCGTCAAGGAGTGGATCGGCAAGGGCGTCGCCGAAGGCGCCGACCTGATCCTCGACGGGCGCGACTGCGTCGTGCCGGGCTTCGAGAACGGCTTTTTCGTCGGCCCGACGATCTTCGACAACGTGACCGAAGACATGGAGATCGGCCGCGAAGAGATCTTCGGCCCGGTGCTCGCCATCAAGCGCGTCGAGGACTTCGAAGAGGGCATCACGATCATGAACAACAGCCGTTTCGCCAACGGCTCCTGCATCTTCACCGAGAGCGGCTACTACGCGCGTGAGTTCGCCAGGCGCACCCACGCCGGCATGGTCGGCATCAACGTCGGTATCCCTGTGCCGGTCAGCTTCTTCCCGTTCGCCGGCCACAAGCAGTCGTTCTTCGGCGAGAGCCACGTGTTCGGCCTCGACGGCATCCGCTTCTTCACCGAGAGCAAGTGCGTCACCTCGCGCTGGTTCACCGAGGCTGAGAAGAAGGAGAAGAAGGTCGGCACCTGGGAGGGCACCGTCAACAAGCAGTGGTAAGAGCAGTCCACGACTGCCTGTACGCCTGAAGGGGGCGGGCAGGGCCGAAGGGCCCTGCCCGCCGCCTTCGTATTTCGCTCGATCCGCGACCAGCGGGTTCCGGTCGCCGTGCCTGAGAGCGCCGCCCCGCACGCTCCGCCAACGGCCGTCGTCGTGTTCCCCGCTTGCGGACACCGCGCGTCGTACCGGCACAGCGTAGTGAGCACCTTGTTGGGGAATCGCCACGGGTGGGTAGAAGACTGCCTTGGCATTCGAGCAAAGGAGACGCGGTGGCTCACCAATTCCCTGAGATCGTCGCGTACGGGTCGGCGTTCCGCTTTGCCCTCGAGGCAGAGCAGGCCTGTGCCGACTTCGCCGCGGCGGCCGGCGTGCTGGCCCCCGACCAGGCCTGGCGCGACAAGCTTGAGGAGGTCGTCTGCACGCACGACGACCGTGTCCAGAAGCTCACGGTGGCCAGGCAGGAGGTGAGCGAGGGGGTCCTCGAGCCGATCCACGCGCTCCACGTCACAGACTACCTCGGCACACTCGACGCCGAGCCGGCCACGAGCTGGCCGGCCGCGGTCGAGCAGCTCATCCAGGCCGAGATGGACACGGCGCGCTACCACGAGGATTTCCTCACGCAGTGCGAGAAGACGCTTGCCGGCAAGGCCCGCGCTTTCGAGAAGAGCGCCCAGCAGGACCGCGCCTACGCGGCGCAGCTGCGGGAGATGCTCGGGTAACAGGGCGCACGACGCGCATCAAACTCGAGAAGGGCGGGGAGCCGAGAGGTTCCCCGCCCTTCTTCAGTCGCCTTCCGCGTAGCTCACGGCGTCTGCGACGTGGCAGTAGCGGACCAGCGAGAAGTGCTCCGGATACCACACCTCGAGCGGCTGCCGCAGATGCGCCGCGGTGTGGCTGTCGTAGACCCACGTGCCGCCCGTCTTGCCCACGCAGATGATCACGTGCTGCCATTCGTCCTTGCCGTCGATGGTGTTGCCAAGATAGACAACGTCGCCGGCGGCCCATCCCCGCGGCAGCCTGCGGGTGCTGCGCGCGATGTAGCGCGTGTGGATCCCGGCGCGCGCCGCCAGCGCGCGCCTCTGCGCGACGCAGTTCACCCAGGCGATGGTCGGGAGCTCCGTGGCGTTGGCGTACCACTCCACGCCGGGGTCGTTCAGAGGGCGCAGCCCCCCGGCGGCCAGGCACTGCGAGACGAAGTTGGCGCAGTCGTTGTCGGGCGACGACCAGTACCGCGGATTGTTGCCCAGCGCCCACTGATCGGCGTAGGCGGCGGCCGCGCTGCGGTCGTAGGTCACGCGTTCGCGAGTGCGACCTCCGCTTTGCCCCGCCGCCAGCACCACGCCGGCGAGCGCCACGACGATGCACACCGCGACGATGAACACCGCGAACACGGAGCGACGCCGCCGCACGGCGCGAGAGCGATAGATGCGGCGGCGCCCGGTGTCACGACGCATCGTCCCGCGGGAGCGCGACCATCGACGACGCCATGTCCTGCGACAACGCCACCGTCGACGACGCGACGTCCTGCGGCAGAGCCACGGTGGCCACCTCGTCGTCCCGCGGTAGCGCCACCGTGAACGCCGTGCCCACGCCGACGGCGCTGGACACGCTCACCGCGCCACCCATCGCCTCGGTGAGCTCCTTGACGATCGCCAGCCCGAGCCCGGTGCCGACCGGACGGTCGGTCCCGTAGAGGCTGTACAGGTAGAAGCGCTCGAAGGCGCGCGGCAGATCGTCGCTGGTAAGGCCGCGGCCGGTGTCCGCGACGGTCACCACGCCGGGCGCCGTCGTGATCGTGACGGTCCCGGGCGGCGGCGTGCAGCGGATGGCGTTCTCGACGAGGTTGGAGACGACCTGGAGCACGCGGTCGTTGTCGGCGACGGCCGCGCCTCCCGCCTCGGTCTTCAGGTACAGCGCCAGGCCGGCTTCGCGCGCCGTGCCTTCGTAGCGGCGCGCGACGTCCTGCGCCAGCGCCGCCAGGTCGACCGTCTCGCGGCGCACGGCGAAGGCGCTCTTGCGCATTCGCCCAGAGTCGAGAAGGTCGCTGACCAGCCGCTCCAGGCGGCTCGACTCGGCGCCGATCACCTCGGCGCCCTCTGGTGGCTTGACGGTGCCGTCGCCGATGCCTTCGGCGTAGCCGCGGATCGAGGTCAGCGGCGTCTTGAGCTCGTGACTGACCGAGAGCAGGAAGGCCTGCTCGGTCTCCTGCGCCCTGGCCAGCTTGGCGTTCATGTCGTTGAACGAGGCCGCGAGCTCGCGAAGCTCACGCGGGCCTACGGGCTTGACCGGCGCGGAGGCGCCTCCGGCGTCGGCGATCCGGTGACTGGCCTCGGCCAGGCGGCGCACAGGGCGCACCACACTGCGCGAGAGGATCCAGGCGCCGAGCAGCCCGAGGACGGCGATCAGGGCGAGGCCGAGGAGGCCGATCCACAGAAGCCGGTCGAACGGCGCATAGGCCCCGAAGTACGGCGAGCCAGACCACGAGTTCGTGTAGTACCGCACCTTGCTGGGTCCGACGCGCCAGGCCACGAGCTCGGCTCCTTCAGGGGACGTAGGCCCCTTCGTCCCGCCGATCGCGAAGCCGCGCCGCTCGAGGCTCCTCACCGCCCAAAGCGGCAGCACGCTCTCGGCCCGAACCGCCGCGAGCGTCGACCAATAGGCGCCCTCAGCATGGTTCAGCGCGCCGTACTGGTTGGCAATGGCGCGGCTGAGGAGAGCGCGTTCGGCCGGCGTGTAGCGCCCGGGCATCTTGCTGAGCTCGGCGATCTCCGACGACAGCTCCCGGCGCTGGTACGCAGCCTGATCGGTGTAAAGAACGCCCGCCGTCTCCCAGCTGCGGTAGTAGGCCCACACGCCGAAGGCCGCGAGGCAGAACGAGGGGATCAGGACCGCCACGGCGATGACGAAGAAGGCACGCGTGCGCAGGGACGTAGCGCGCCGCCGCACAGCCGTGAGCGCGATGACGAGAGCGGCGACGAGACCCGACACAGCCACGAGCCCGACGACAGCAAGGATGACCTTGGTGTAGAACGCGTAGCCTTGAACATATCCGCCGGCCCGCCCTACGACGACCAGGAACACGGTGGCCAGCAGCAGAGCGCACGAAACGCCGGCTACCGCCCCGGCGATGGCCAGCGACGACGCGCGCCGCGCGCGGCCGCTGTGTGCGCCCGGCAGCGCGGGCGTGACCGAAGGCGGGCGCTGCGAAACAGCCGGGGCGCTCACGGCCGCACCATCTTGTAGCCGATGCCGCGCAGCGTCTCGATCTGCAGGCCGCCGTCGAGCTTCGCGCGAAGCTGCGCCACGTGCTGGTCGACGGTGCGCGTGCCGCCGGGGAACTCCAGGCCCCAGACCTGTTCGAGCAGCTGCTCACGTGAGAGCGCGAGGCCGGAGTTCTCCATGAAGCAAGCGAGAAGGTCGAACTCCTTCATTGTAAGGTCGAGCGCGGCGCCCGCCCGCGAAGCTTCGCGGGCGCCGCGCTTCAGCTCCACGTTTCCGAGCGTCAGCTCGTCGGCCGGTGGCTTGGGCTGCGTGCGCCGCAGCACCGCCTTGACCCGCGCCACGAGCTCGCGCGGGCTGAACGGTTTGGGCACGTAGTCGTCGGCGCCGAG
>JBAXRL010000061.1:0-11003 GCA_037131205.1 Actinomycetes bacterium
CCGACAGCAGTACCTCGCGGGGCGCCTCGAGCAGGATCGCCTCCGCGGCGACGCTCTTGGCCACGTCCTCGAGGAGCGCCGCGAGAGCGACGGCCGCGCGGCCGTCGCCGGCCGCGGCGCGCACGAGCTCCTCCGGCGAGCACTCGGGGGCGCCGGCGATCCACGCCGCGCCGCCGCTCGCGAGGACGTCCTTGGGGAAGTCCCGGAGCAGGTAGGCGAGCTCGCCGTCCATGGCGCCCAGGGCGCGGAACCCCATGGCGCCGCAGGTGCCCCCGGCGCCGTCGACGATCGCGCCGCGCTCGACGGCGATCACCGCCGTGAAGGCGCCGCCGGCCTCGACCGACACGAACGACGTCTCGTCGTAGGCCACGTCCAGGCGGCGCGCCTGATCCCACACGGCCAGGGCGACCGCGCAGAGCTTGTCGGCGGTGCCCATGTCGAGGCGGTTGACCTTGCGGTGCTCCGGGACCGTGGTGAGGTGCAGCACGCCGGGCGCCAGGCAGACCGGCAGGCCGCTCTGCTTAAGCGCCTCCAGCACGCGGCCCAGGCCGCCGACGATCGTCCCCCGCGGCCCATCCCCGGCATCCGCCAGCAGCAGCAGGTCGAGCTCCTCCGCGCCGAGGTCGCGGACGTCCGTCCAGGGCAGACCGTACCCCGAGGGGCCGACGACGAGGTCCACGGGAGCGGCGGCGCGCAGCGCCGCCACCAGCGTCTCGGGAGCGTCGCGCACGTCGGCCGTGGGATAGGTCGCGTCGAGAAACAGCTCGTCGCCGTCGCGGCCGCAAACGTCGAAGCTCACGGTCCCGGGATCGATGCCTATGGCCCGCGTCACGAGGGCTCCGCCTTCTCGCCGACCGCCGCGCTCAGATACCCCCAGCGCAGCGGCGCTTCCTGGGTGTACTTCTTGCCGAGGCGCGCCGCCAGAGCGGCGCGCTCGAGCTCCCTGCCCAGGTAGAAGGCGTGGCCGGGATCGGGGATGTCCAGCCTCACGAAGAGCTTCTGCGGGTCCGTGCCGCGCAGAAACGTGTCGCGATTGAACACGTAGACCCACTCGCGATCGGCGAAGATCCGGTAGTTCCTGTCGCGCACCCGCCGCTGCATGTCGCGCAGCTCCGCCTCCGAGTACGTCTCGAACGGGGGGTCCTTGAGCGCCACGAGGCCGTCGTCGAGGCCTTTGGGGAGCACCCTGTTCTTGAGCGCGTAGTGCATCAGCTTGCGGCCCAGGTCGAGCTCGCGCACGGCGCCGCGCGCCCAACTGATGACCTCGGTGGTGAGCACGTAGTCGATGCCCAGCTCGGCGATGACGCCGGCCATCAGCGCGTTGACGCCGTGGCTGTCGGCGTCGATGAGCTCCGTGAGGTTGCCGAGACCCATGAGCATCTCGGCGTCGGGGCGCCGCCGGCGCGTCTCGCAGTACCGCTCCAGCGAGGCCGTGAAGCCGAAGCTGAGCGGGTCGAGGATGGGGTCGATGACGTAGGCGGCGCCCAGGGCGTCCACTCTGGCGACGTTGCGCTCCAGAGACTCGAGGCCTTCTCCGAAGTCGGGGATCACCACGACCTTGCAGCGCAGGTGCGGCACGAGCTCCAGGTTCTGCGCGTTGACGCTGAGCAGGAGGTCGGCGCCCGCCTCGTCGGCCTCGCGGATGGTCTGCGGGTGAAAGGTGTCGATGCTCACCGTGAAGCCGCGCTCCTTGAGCCCGGCGACCACCTCGGCGACCCCCGGGAAGGCCTCCATCGGCGGGCAGCCGAGGTCGATGACGTCGGCGCCGCCGGCGCGGAAGTACTCGGCCTGCGCGACGATGTCGGCGAAGGGCATGCGGTACGCCTCGACGATCTCGGCGAGGATCCTGGCGTGATACTCTCCGTAGCCCTCGAGGACGCGCTCCTGCCCGAAATACGCGGGCAGATCCTTGAGGTCCCTGGGACCGCGGATCACCGGGACCCCGGTCCTGGCCTCGATGGCGGCGAGGTCGCCCCTGCACAACCCGGGGATCACGACCTGACGGGAGGCGCAGTCGGCGGGCAGACGCCGGGCGATCCACTCGGTGCGCATGAGGGCCGCCACAGAGCCGCCGAGCACCGCGACCTCGTACTCGAAGTCCAGCTCGAGCCTGTCGAGGGTCGTGCGCAGCGCGTCGGCGGCGAGCCTGCCGGTGACGAACAGCGTATCGGCCACGGCCGGCGCCTCCTCCTAGCCCGCGAGCCACTCGCTCAAGGCGGTGTGCCGCGCGGCGAACGCCTTGCCGGCGAGCTCGGGGCGGATCTCCGCCATCATCCCGTAGCGCTCGGCGAAGGCGTTGTGCTCGTGGATGCCCTCGTAGTTCTCCTGGCGGGCCAGGACGAAGGAGTCGTCCGAGAGGTCGGGGTAGGCCTGGACGACGCGGCGCAGCATCTCGCGCACCACGTCCTCGACGAAGCGCGGATTGCGGTGCGCCTTGTCGACGACGTACAGCTCGTCCGGACGCTTGAGCAGCTCGTAGATCTCGGAGCTCATCGATTGTTCGACGATGGCCACGAGATCCTCGGCGCGGAGCCGGCTCTGCGAGCCGATCAGCAGCGTGCCCTTGCCGCGCTGGTTGTGCGAGGCGATGGGCAGCAGGCTCAGGATGCGCTCGGCCTCCTCCTCGCTGTAGCCGTTCTCGCGGAGGGTGTCCAGAGACTGACCACGCACCATGTCTTGCGCGCAGGGGCACACGGTCAGGCCGTTCACCTCGACGCCGACCAGGAGGCGGGTGCGCGTGCGCGTGGCCGCGGCGATGCCCACCAGGGTGTAGAGCTGCTCGGTGGGCCGGTGCGTGACCGGGGTGTGCTTCGTGATCGGCGACTGCGCTTTGATGTGGACCTCGGCGCGCAGAGCCTCCTGGGTCTCGACGACCTCCTCGGCCATGCGCCTGGCCAGCGACTCGATGTCGGCGAGCGGCTTGCGCGTGAGACCCTCGGCGAGACCCTCGACGACCTCGCTGAAGCGCGACATGTGCACGCCGGCGTGCTCGGGGCTGAGATCGGCGAACAGGTCGAGGGTCGCGTAGAAGAGCTCGGACCTGCCGCTGTCTTTCATGGCGATGATGCGACGCAGGTTGGTCACGCCGGCGCGGCTGAGCGCCACGGGCACGGCCGGCCGTTCGTGTTGCGTGTCGCGCTGGACGCGGCACCCTGGGTCCTCTGGCATGTGCAGGCCTCCTCAGCCGCAGGCGACGATCTCGGTGGGGGGGCCGCTACCGTCGCGCACGGAGTAGTTGTCGAACGACACGGTGTACGCCTTCTTGAAGTACTCGCGGAGCTCGGCCTCGATACCCGCGTCGTACTCCGGCGCCACCGAAAACGTGTGGCCGCTCACGTCCGCGAGGACAACGCCGTCGCGGGCCACGAGCGCGCCGCCCTTGTAGACGTAGCGCGGGCGCGCGAACATCGCCTCCTTGTCGGCGCGCTCCTCGTACACGGCGATGTCGCCGTCGGCGCCCACGCCCAGATGGCCCTTGCGCTCGAGGCCGAGCGCCCGCGCGGGGCCGGCGCGAGTGATGACGGCGATCTCGGCAAGCGAGTACTCGCGGTCCAGCTCCGGGAGCAGAGCTTCGCGGCGCGCCCGCGGGCTCAGGCTCTCGAACATCTCCCGCCGGTAGTCGCGGTCCATGAGCAGCTTGATCACCTGCGGGTAGCTCGTGAAGGGACCCGCGTTCGGATGATCGGTGCTCAGGAAGACCCGCCAGGGATCGTCGATGAGCAGAAAGAGCTCCATGCCGGTGAGCCACATCGTCCCGTGGATGGGATTGCCGGGCTTGTACTCGATGGGCACGATCCCTCCGCCCGATTCGCCCTCCACGTCGTCGTTGATCCACTTGTTGCCGGTCGCCCGATGAAGGCCGTGCTGCAGAGGGCCGTCACAGGTCATCGTCGTGGCGTTGCCGAAGACCAGCTGCCCTACGTCCACGGTGACGCCGGGGCTGGCGTTGACCGCCGCCGCGACGGCGGCCGCCTCCGACTTGTGCACGTGGCCGCGTCCCGCCCCGTAGCTCAGAAACTGCAGGTGGCAGAGATGCGCGCGATGGCCGTCGAGGGCGGCGATCATCTCGACGGTGGTGCGGGCGCTCGTGTGCCGGCCCAGGTTGATGCCGTGGATGTGCACCGAGTGCGGTAGGCCGAGATCGTCGGCGATCGTGGCCAGGGTCTGCACGATCTGCCGCGGGGTGACCCCGTAGCCGATCACCTCGTCGTCGAGCTCGGCGACGTTCTTGCCCCACTTCCAGTTCTCCACGCCGCCGGGGTTCACGACCTTGATGGCGTAGCCTCGGCTGGCTCCCAGGAGCCAGGCCACATAGTCGCGCGCCTTCTCGGGCTGCCTGTCGGCGATGCACTTCATGATGAAGTGGTTGTTGCCCATGACGATGAACGCGCCCTTGTCGATGTTGGGCACGTCCTCGAGCTCTTCGTGGGTGTGCCGCGCCACCAGGGGCGCGGCCGACGCCTGCATCGCCGTGGTGTAGCCGAGCTCGGAGTACAGATAGCCGGTGAGGTAGGTGGAGGGCACCGTGCCCCCCGCACCAGCGCGCACGTTGCCCGCGCGCGCGCGCTCGTGGCCGCGATGGTCCTCCGGGCGCATCTTGCGGCCGGCGTTCACCTCGCCGCCGGCGATGTGCGCGTGGACGTCCACGCCGCCGGGCATGACCACGAGGCCGGCGGCGTCGATGGTCTGCGCGGCCTCCCGGTCCACGTCTTCGGCGGCGACCACGCGCCCGTCCTTGACCCAGATGTCGCCGACCTCGCCGTCCTTGCCGCTGCGCGGGTCGTAGACACGCCCGCCGAGGATGCCCAGCATCATGACACCGCCTCGATGATCCGGTCGAGGATCTCCTCGTCGGTGGGACGCCCCGTCGAGATGACCCTCTTGAGAGGAATGGGAACGTTGTCCATGCGGTAGGCGGTGCCGGCGGCATCGACGCCGTAGGCCGCCGTCGGGAACAGCACGCTGGCGTGAGACGCCACCACGCTCGGCCCGTGGTCGAGGACGATCGTGGGGATGCGCCTGAGATGCGCGGCGGCGGCAGCCGGGAAGTGCGCCCCGGGGTCCGAGGCGATGATCACGGCGGCGTCCGCGGCGCGGCGCGCCAGCATGTCCACCGCCGTGAACTCGCCGGGGCCGAACTGCGGGTAGCCGCGCGCGAAGCTGACCGCGAACGGATAGCCGCTGGTCCACGTGAGCACCTGGTCGGCGCCGGTCACGTTGCCGTGCCCGCGCATGGGGATCACGGAGAACCTGGCGAATTCGTTGAGCTCCGCCACGAGCGTGAACAGCTCCGCCACGTTGAGCTGCCGCGCCGACCCCATGGTGAGGCCCATGCCCATGAACGCCACGCCGTAGCGGCACGACTTCATGCGCTCCACGAGCTCCTTGAGCCGCGCCACAGGCACGCCGCCGACGGTGTCCGTGGACGGCTCCATACCCTTCACGAGCAGCCGCAGCGTGGTGAGCACCTCGAAGTCCGTGCCGAAGTCCACCTGCAAAAAATGATCGGCCTTCTTCGAGCTGCCGGTGGGACGCACGTCGACCACGTAGACGGTCCGGTCGGCGCGACCGTTGGGGGTGAGCGCGCCTTTCGCGGTGAGGGAGAAGCGCGGGAAGTGACGCAGGTGCGAAGCGTCCGGGTTGCAGCCCCAGAACACCAGCAGGTCGGCGCGGTCGCGCACCTCGCCGAGCGTGCAGGTGGGCTCGCCGACCGCCTGCATGGCAAGGCCGGTGGGACCGTGACACACCGACGACGTCGAGTCGATCACGGCGCCGATGCGGTCGGCCAGCGCGACCGCCTTGCGCTGCGCCTCGCTGGCCGACGAGCTGAGACCGTAGATCAGAGGGCTGTCGGCCGCCGCGAGGATCTTCGCCGCCGCGGCCACAGCCTCGTCCCACTCCACCTCGCGGCCTTCGATCAGCGGCCGGCGGGGACTCGGGTCGTAGTCCTTGAAGATGCCCTGCCCGCTCGAACAGGCAAGGCGCACCTTGAGGATCTCCGTGCCCTCGGCCTCCACCGTGAGATCGTCGCAGAGGCACCCGCAGAACGGGCAGGCGACGTTTTCGACGAGCGTGCTCATGAGGCGCCCTCTCTCTCGGCGACCGGCGCGATGTCCACCTTCTGCCCTTTGAACGAAGGCATGCCCGTCCCCAGGGTCTCGGTCCCGATGAGCTTGTTGACAAGCGTGCCCATGGGCACGAACACGAGCCCCGCCGGCAAGGAGCCGGCGTGGGCGGTGAGCTCGATCTCACCCTCCGCCGTGCGCAGGAGCGCCTGTCCCCCGTCCTCGATGTTGAGGCGGGCCATGTCTTCAGGGTTCATCTCGACGAGTGCGGTGGCTGCGCGGTACTCCGGCGAGTCCTTGCCCTTGTGCATGCCGATCGCCTGCTTACGCGTGCGTCCGGTGATCAAGGTGAGTGGTTCGCTCACGGCGCCCCTCCTTTGTCTGCTCGCTGTCTCTGTACACCGCGGCGGCCGCCGAGAACAGACCGGCGAGGCACGCCTGACGGTCGCGGCCGCGAGCCAGAACCGTACACACGGGATGCCCGGCGGCGATACTCTGGCCGGGCCACGGCACGTCCCGCACGCCGCCGGCCAGCCATGGGTCCGTGTCGGGCGCGACCACAGGGCGCCGGGCGTAGACGATGCCCTTGCCGGCGCAGCCGTCGGGGGCGCGGCCGGCGCCGGCGGCGGGCGGCAGGCGCCCGGCAAGGCCTTCGAGGTGCAGCGCGAACACGTTGACCCCGAAGGCGCGCTCGGCGAGCTCCATGGAGCCGCTGAAGCGCGGGTTGACCTCGATGAGATACGGCCGCGCGACGCCTTCGCGGTCGCGGCCGATCACCACGTCCAGACCGTTGACGCCGACGAGGCCGAAGCGCCGCGTAAGACTCGACGCCATGTGCTCGAGCTGGGCGCGCACCCCCGCGGCCTGCGCCCCGGGGAGCTCGAGCGGCAGCAGGTTGCCGCACCAGGCGAAGCCGGAGGCGCCCAGGGCGGAGCGCCCGAGGAGCTGCTCGCTGAGGCCGAAGACGCGGCTGCGCTCGCCGTCGGCGACAAACGCGACCGCGGCCGCGCGGCCGTCCACCTCGGCCTGCAGCAGGTGGGCGTCGTCCAGCGCCCGGCCGTCCCACGGGGCGACGCCGTGGCCGCCGCCGCTGCGCAGGCGCTTTCGCAGCCAGCGGCCGCGCCCGGCGCGCCCTTCTTCCCCGCGCAGCAGGGTCACGGGATGAGCGATCCCGGCTTCTCCGCAGAAGCGTCGCAGCAGCGCCCAGTCGCGCACCTCGCGAAGCACCTCGGCCGGGTTGCCCAGCAGGAGCCGACGGCCGGCGAGCTCGGCGACCACCTCGGGGTGGTTCTCCAGGCTGGAGCCGTAGACGACCGCGTCGGCGGCGAGGCGCCGCGCCGCCGCCGCCAGGCCTTCCGCGCTCGCCGGCAGGCCGAGGTCGCGCTGCAGCGCGTAGCTCTCCGCGAGCCGCGCCTGATCGCGATCGCCGAAGAAGTCCACGGCCACGACCTCGTGGCCGCCGCGGACCGCGGACTCGACCATCGCCCGCGTGCTCACTCCGAGGACGAGGACGCGCACTACCCGGCCAGCTCCCTGGCCAACGCGAAGATCTGCTCCGCGTCCAGGACGAGGTCGTTCTGCTCGAAGAGCCGCGCGATCGAGCGGCGATGGACCTTCATCTTGAGATCGCCGATGGCGAGCGCTCCAAAGACGATCTTGCCATCGACGTCCTTGCCGTCCCAGGTCGCCTTGGTGGCCTCGAGGCCCAGCGGCGGCACGGCGTTCACGTCGCCGAGCACGCGCAGCGACTCGTGGCCGCGCCACATGGCCTCCGGGATCAGGGTCACACCGGTGACGCCGGTGCAGAGCACGGCGGTCGCCCCGTCGAGGACGCTCCGCGTGGCCTCCTCGTCGGCGGCCGCCGCGGGAGTAATGCTCTCGCCGAAGCGCTCTTCGATCGCCGCGCAGGCCGCCTCGGCGCGGAGGAGCGTCCGCGAGGTCAGCACGACCTCGGCGCCCTCCTTGGCGAACAGGGCCGCCGCCCTCTGACCGACCGGCCCCGTGCCGGCGAGGACGACCACCCTGGCGCCGCTCACCGGGACGCTCGAGACGATCTTGACGACGGCGGCTGTGGCTGTGGTATTGCACCCGTTGGCGTCGAGCATCACCGAGGTGCGCAGCGGGCCGAAGAAGGAACCGCAGACCTCCTTGAGCATGGCCTCGCCCCTGGCGACGTCGGTGCCTCCGACGAAGACCGCCGAATTCCTGAGATCGGACGGGCCGCGCGTGAACATCGCGCCGTAGACGAGGGCGCGCACCTCCGCGACCTCCACGCCCCCGTATTGGAGCAGGATGTCGGCGCCGGCGTCGTAGGCCGCGATCGCGTCGAACACGCTCGCCGTGCGATCGCTGTCGAGCTGCAGCAGTATCTTTTTCATGACGAGATATACTCCCTCTCCGTCTTGGTTGTTCTTACCCGAGGAGGCGGCGCCCGCCTCCGTGAACAGGATCGCCCGTGGATCAGCTCCGCCGACTCGGCCTGCGACAGCGCTGGATCTACGAAGTCCTGATCTCCACCTTTCGCGACGACGCCCCGCACGCGGCGCCGATCGGCGTGTGGACCGACGGCGCCGACGAACTGCTGATGGACGTGTACAACGGCTCGCGGACGCTGGCGAACATCCTCGAGGACGGCGATTTCGTGGTCAACTTCCCCGTCGATGCAGGGCTGCTGTACGCGGCGCTGCACGCCCCGGAGCTGCTCGCGTTCGCCGAGGCGCGGCTCGTGCACGCGCCGGTCGTCGCGGGGTGCACGGCCACCGTGGAGCTCACCCTGAGCCGCGCGATCCCCGGCGCCGGCAAGGCGCGCCTCGTCGGCGCGGTCAGACGCGTGTACCACGCGGGGGCGCCGCGCCTGATCAACCGCGCCGAGGGACTCCTGCTCGAGAGCCTGGTGCTGGCCTCGCGGCTGGAGCGCCGGGACTCCGCGGCGGCGCTGACCACGCTCACGGAGAATCTCCGCGTCGTGAGCAGGGTGGCGCCGGGGTCGGCCTGCGAACGGGCGCTGGCGGCGCTGCTGCGGCAGCTCGGCGCGTCTTCATGACGCCGCCCTCGGCGCTTCCACGCGCGCTTCGGTGTTGCGGCCGTGGGCCACAAAGACCTGCGCTCCCCAGCCGTTGTCGGTCAGCGACTCCCTGACCGCCGCTTCGACCCTCCCCACGTCGCGCTCGTGCACCAGGCCATAGACCGCCGGGCCCCAGGAGCTCTGCCCCGCCCCGTAGGCGCCGGCGCGCAGCAGGGTCTCGATGGCGGCGTCGCTCTCGCCGCCGCCGTACACGCCGCCCTGCACGTCCGAGAAGTAGGCGCCGGTCTTGCGGTCCACGGCGGTCAAGGCGCGGCCGAGCTCCTCGATGTCGTGTTCCACGAGGGCCGGCATCAGCCTGAGCTGGGTGATCCGGCAGACCTCCTCCGAGATGCGCACCGACGGCGCCAACGCGCCGAAGACGCCCTCTTCGCTGCGCCCGCTGAGGCCCCTCACCGCGTCGGGAACGACCACGATGAAGCGCCAGTCGGCGGGAAAATCGCGGCGCCATACGACGGTCGGCGCCGCCTCCCGCCCGGTGCGCCCCGTCCTGTGCCCGGCGTCGACGATGAAGCCGCCCATCTGAAAAGCCGCCGTGCCCACGCCGGACCGCCGGCCCCTGCCCATGGCCATGGCGACATCCCACACATCGACGTCGATGCCGCAGACCATGGCCAGCCCCAGACCGATGGCCAGGGCGAGCTGCGTGCCCGAGCCGAGGCCGACATGCCGCGGGATGCTCTCGCGGACCTCTATGGAGACTCTGGGGTCGACCTGGTAGTGATCGCAGAAACGCCGCAGGCAGGCGCGCACCTGCTCCGGGTCGTCGCCGACGACGGCCGCGTCGCGGCATTCCTCCACCACGACCGTCGTACTGGGCCGATCCAGGGCGACGCCGAGGCTGCCGTAGCAGCGGCCCACGTCGTCACTCAGGTTGGTGAAACCCAGGTGCAGCCTGCAGCCGGTCGCGACCGACACCCTCACGAGGCGCCGTCCCGCCGCTCCGCGCAGGCGCGGAGGATACCCTCGATCTCGGAGGGCGATTCGAACACGGTGATGCCCTCCATCGCGCGCAGCTTGTTGGAGTTCTCCACGTCGATCGCGCGGATCTTGAGCTCGAGACGCTCGCCGCCCGGGCGCGTGGTCACCGTCGTCCCCGGGTGAAGGTCGACCGGCATGATGTAGATCGGCGTCGTCGACTTGGCGGTCTGTCCGACGGCGTTGGTCAGCATGGTGTCCTCGATGCCGTGCGCGATCTTGGCCACCGAGTTCGCCGTCGCCGGCGCTACCAGCAGGCAATCGTACTGACCGATCTGCAGAGGCCCGGTGATGAACGGCGAGTTGGCGTCCTTCTCGATCTTCACCGACGTGGCGATCTCCTCTACCGTCTCGGTCAGTTTGTACCAGCGCAGCACCCGCACCCCGGCGATGGACACGGCCGCCGTGATCTCCAGGTCGAGCCGCTCGCGCACGGCTGCCATGGCGGCCACGGTCTCGGGCATCTTGTCGCCGGACCCGCTGATGCCCCACACGACCTTAAGCGTCATCGTCTCGTCCTCCTCACGGTCGCCGACCGGCGACCAGCCGCGTCATTTCGATCAGCCGGTCCACGACGCGATGCACGGCTGCCATGCCCTCTTCGTCGGCCTTGACGCCCTCGGCGCCTTTGTCGCGCGACCACACGGCGGCGCCCAGATTGGCGCCGAACGCGCCGCCTCCCACGGGGATCATCTCGTTGATGAGGTAGAAACCGATCAGCGACTGCAGCGAAGGCTCCTGCCCGCCGCTGCGGTCGCCGCCGATACAGATGCCCATGCCGACCTTGTCACGAAAGGCGTGCCGGTCGCGGGCCGCCACGGCCCGGCAGCGATCCAACACGGTCTTGAGCTGGCCGCTCACCTGCCCCTGGTAGACGG
>JBAXRL010000062.1:0-10989 GCA_037131205.1 Actinomycetes bacterium
ACCGCCGCGGGCGCGGGCAGCGCTTTGGGCTTCATGGTGAAGCGGTAGCGCCCGCCCGTCGGTGGCGTACACACAGGGGAGCCCGCCAAACGCTCCAGCGGGCTCCCCTGTGTTCCTCGTGGCATCGCCGCGGGTGCCACCGCACGTCCGGCACTGCTCTCTCCCTTGCCAACAACCTTGCCAACATGCCCATGTGAAACAGTGGAGACAGTGGCACTGTAGGGGTCTGTGCGGAGGCTACAGCGGCGCCGCAGGCACGGTCTGGTACGACTCGCAAGGTGGGGTCCTCGGTTCGATTCCGAGCGTCGGCTCCAGGAACTTCCGCTGCAAGTCGCCACTGTCGTGGTGGGGAGGCCCGCGATTTGTACTCCTCTTGCACTCGGCGCCTTTCAGGCGAGCCCGTCAACGAGCGCGGGCACCTTCTGGGCAGGAGGTGCTGTAGGACGAGCAGATCGCGTGGTCACCGCTCGGACTGGCTGCCAGTACATGGGGCTCGGGGTACAGTCCGGTCACCGCCAAGGTGCAAACGGAGGGGCGCAAATGGGCGAAGAGAAGACCCAGGAACCAGTCGGCGTCAGGATTGTCCCTCCGCCTCGTGATGCATTTCCGCTCGCCCACTACGCCAATTACGTTCTCACGAGCAACTCTGAATACGAGGTCCTCTTGGACTTCGCACAGATCAATCCCCCACTCACTGAATCCGAGGTTGCCTCACTCGGAGAGAACCCGCAGATCGAGTTCCGTCCAGTCGTAAGAGTGGCAATCCCCTTCGTACTGCTCGAGCCCCTGATTGGCGCGTTGCAGGAGCGCAACCGCATGATCGGCGAGCAAGCGAGCGCCGGCAGCGCAGAGGCCGAGGAATGACACCCGCCAGCGGCACGGCAATCCGCATCCGGGCGCCTGGAAGCATGACTACCGGCACGCGAAGTGCACGTTCCTCAGGGCTGACCGCCGGTATTCCGATTGCTCCAGGGATGAGCACCATGCCTTCTTCTACGGCCAGGCTGGCATCCATAGCTACCTCGGTGGAACGACGTGACATCTGGTCAGGCGCCAGGCACTTTGCCCTGCGGCGACCGCTGAAGATCGACGTGCGGTTCGACGATGGCGCGTGGTGCTACGACTGCTCGGAGCTGCACCTCGCTGGGTGTGCATCGTCGTACGAGGCTGCGCTGTCGCGTCTCGGCCAGGAGCTCGCTTTCCTGTGGGATGACATCGCAACAGAGGATGACGTCGCACTTCACGCAAGCGGTAGGCGCCTCAAGGAGCTGCTCGTCGGCCTCGTGGCAGACGCTGGCTGACGGCCTCTTCCGCGAGTGGAGATCAAGGCCAGGAAAGCTGCGGCCAGCCTGAAGAAGAAGGGTCTGGTCGAGCTCTCTCTGCCGGAGCTCCTCGATCTCGTCCGGTGTCCGCTGACGGCCGAGGGGTTCATCGAGCTCCTGAAGGGTCGAGGACGACTCGACTAGCTGAATCCGTGCGGATGTGCACGCTCGTGTGCGCACGAATCCGCCGGCCCGCACGCGGCATCGATCGAGTCGGCAGAGACCACTCTCTCAGCGCCCGGCAGGACACCGCGACGACAAGCGGCCGCCTGGGTCAAGTAGAGCGCGCGGCGCTCGTCAGCCGTCCGCTTCCCGACTCCAGCCGCGGTCGTCGTCGAACTCCTTCGCCGTGAGACGGTGCACGCTGATGATGGTCTTCACGTGGCGAGCCGGCTTGGGGTTGGCGGGGTCGAGCTTCTCGACCTTGGCGCGAAAGTACACGTGCTCGCATTCCATGACCTTGAACGGTGTGCGCGTGCCGGCGTAGGCGAACGCCTGCTCCCTGGTGTCGCCGGTGATGTTGGGCGGCAGGAGGATGAGGTCCCCGACCCGGGGCAGCGGAGCGTCGGCGGGGAGGTACTCGAGCGGATCAGATTCGTAGGCGAATGGGGCACGCTTCGCGCCTGGGTCCCACAACCAGACCTCGACGAGCTCGTGTCTTCCTCTACTCGGCATCACTGCCTCCTCCGGAGAACCGCGCGCGCCCCCAGCACTGCTGGGACGTACCGCGCGGTGTCTCCCGTCGCATGCTGTTTTCGCGGAGAGTATAGGCCATGCCCGGTCGCGGACAGCGCCGATCCTCCAGGCAAGCGATGCCCGACCTGACCGTGGAGCTCCCCGAGCAGGTCGGTGTGCGGTTCTCCGTCGCCGCCGCGCGCTTCAAGGTCGCCCCCCAGCTTGCCGACAGAGTGATATCGTGGGATTCGTCCGGCGATCTCTGCTTCCCAGGAGGCCTCATGCGCCCGCGTCTACCCGCAGCCCTGCTCTTCCTCTCGGTGCTGGCGATGCCGGCCTTCTTTGCGTCCGCGGCCCCGGCCCGGCCGCAGACTTTCGGCATCGACGCCCTGGCCCTCACGGGCGTGCCGCTTGCCCTCCCCTCCACGAGCCTCGGCGGCGCCATCGAGCAGTCCGCCGGCGCCCCTGCGGCGCCGCATGGCGGCACGGCAGCCGCAGCGCTCGCGGCGCTGGAGCGGCAGCAGCAGCTGACCTTGAGCGACCCCGGCGTCGACCAGGGCTTCGGCTTCTCGATCGCGATCTCCCGGAGAACGGCCGTCGTCGGGGCGCCGGGCCGCAACGTCGACGAGCACTTGTCTCAGGGCGCCGCCTACGTGTTCAGGCGTTCCGGCGCCACGTGGACCCTGATCCAGGAGCTGATCGCGAGCGACGGCGCGGCCGGTGACCAGTTCGGCATCGCCGTGGCCATGGCGGGCGACACCCTCCTGATCGGCGCGTCACAGCCCGGGACGGCAGGACCCGGCGCGGCCTACGTCTTCACGCGCTCCGGCGCGACCTGGACCGAGACGCAAAAGCTCACCGCGCGCGACTGCACAGACAACAGCCTGTTCGGCTGGGCTCTGGCCCTCGACGGCAACACCGCCGTGGTCGGGGCGCAGGCGCAGCCCTACGACTGGGCGGCCGACGCACCTGGGCCCGGCGCCGCCTACGTCTTCACGCGCTCCAGGGCGGGGTGGAGCCTGCAGCAGAAGCTGGCCGACGGCATCGGCGGCGGCGGCGCCTGGGGCCTGTTCGGCTACGCGCTCGCCCTTGACGGCGACACCCTCCTGGTCTCGGAGCCGGGGCGCGCTGTCGGTGAGAACGCCAGGCAGGGCGCCGTCCACGTCTATGCACGTTGGGGCGCCAGGTGGATACGGCAGCAGCAGCTCGTCCAGAGCGACGGCGAGGCGGGGGACTTCTTCGGCGGCATGACGATCGGGCTCGAGGGCGAGACGGCTCTGCTCGGGGCCCACGGCCACAAGGTCGGCGACACCGCCGACCAGGGCGCCGTCTACGTCTTCACTCGCGAGGATCTCACCTGGAGCCAGCAGCAGGAGCTGACATCGAGCGACGGCGGAGCCGGGAGCCTGTTCGGCTATACGATCGCCCTGGACGGCGGCAGAGCCCTCATCGGGGCGCCGCTCAGCTCCATCGGGCCAGATGCACCTCAGGGCGCCGCCTACGTCTTCACGCGCTCCGGCGCCGTCTGGGCGCAGGTCGGGGAGGCGCTACGCGCGCGTGACGGCGCGGCCGGTGACTGGTTCGGCCTTGCCGTCGCACTCTCCGGCGACACGGCGCTGGTCGGCGCCTGGAACAAAGCAATCGACGGTGTGGCCGGCGCCGGCGCCGCGTACGTGTTCGGTCTGCCCGGCACCATCGGCCCTCCGGCCGACGGCCTCCACGGCAAGGTCGGCCCGGGCGGCGCGCCGCCGTCCGAGGGGCCGTGAGGGACAACCGGCACCGCAGCGCCTTGCGACGCGTGGTCGGGATGGTCCCCTTGACGGGCGCTGCTCGCGCTTCGCAGGGAACGCAGGACTGCTGACGAGTCGGAGAACCTGTCAGCAGCGAAGAGGGCGAGACGGCGCCGTGCGGCCGGCAGCGCTCAAAGCAGGCGCCGGCAGAGGTGCGCGCCCTGCGGCCCCGGCCGGCCGACGAGCCTGCGCCTGCGGCCGCCGACCCTGCCGCATCAGAGGTCCGGGCGCCATTGACGACCACGGTCATCTCTGCCAATACTGGAGCGCATTCACCTCACGCAGGGGAGAGCTCATGAGGAGTCGCCGATCGCCGATCTCCAGGATCCCGACGAGCGCATTCACGAGCGCCGCGAGCTGCCCGGGCCTGCACTCTCGCACGCAGGGCAGCTTCACGTGAGCGCGGGCAGAGCGCGGTCGGCGGAAGACGAGGCTCACGCTCCGGGCGCGTCCGCAGACGAGCGCCCGCCCGGCGCCGCCGCGGAGGCGCGCCCCAGCGGCGACGATCTCCCGGTCGGCGAGGCGCGCCCCAGCGACGATGAGCGCCCGGTCGGCGATGAGCATCCCCGCAGCCGGCGCTCGCCGGCCTGGGTGCTCGTGCCTGCCGTCGTGATCGTCATCGCCGCCATCCAGCTGACGCTGCCGCCCACGGTGACGATCGGGCCGCTGTGGCTTATCCCGCTGATCGAGCTCGTCGGCATCCCCCTCGGCGTCGCCATCCGCGCCTGGCCGCGCCGGGACGGCAGCTGGCGGACGGACCGCTTTCTGGACGGGTCGATGAACGTCTACCTGTGCTTCCTGGCGGCGGCCAGTGCGCTCAACGCGGTTCTTCTGCTGACCACGTTGCTCTCGAACAGCGAAGACTCCCCCGTGCGCCTGCTTCTCGCGGGGTTCGGGGTGCTGGTCATCAACGTGCTCACCTTCGGTCTGATCTACTGGTGGATCGACGGCGGCGGGCCGCTGGCGCGGGCAACCGGCAAAGTCGTGAGCTGGGACTTCCAGTATCCCCAGCAGGCGTCCGGCCAGGAGCAGGCGTCCGGCCAGGAGCAGACGTCCGGCCAGGCGTGGACGCCCACGATGCTCGACTACTTCTACACGGCGTACACGAACATCATCGCCTTCAGCCCCACCGACACGATGCCGCTGACCCACCGGGTGAAGATGCTGTTCACTCTGCAGTCCTCGATCTCGCTGGTCACGATCCTCGTGACGGTGAGCCGCGCCATCAACATGATCCCCATCGGTTAGCCTGACCGTCGATCCGCTTCCGCGCGTCGGCTCCAGATCTTCACCGCACCCGGCGCCCGCCTCTCGCGCCGGCGTCCACACGCCGGCGCGTGTTTGCGACTCTGCCCGGTCGGGCCATATGCTAGCGGAACCGACCAAGCAGGGCCGGCGAGATTCGCACGGCCCGACCGACACAGGAGAGTCGCATGTCCGACGAACCCATCTTCATCTTCCTCGCCACCTACGACACGGAAGCCGACGCGAAGCTCGACTACGACGCCGTCAAGGAGCTCCACTCCGCCGGCGTCATCGGCACCTACGACGCCGCCGTCATCACCAAGGACGCGGACGGCAAGGTCAAGATCCACAAGCACGAGAAGCCGACGCAGCACGGCGCCTGGACCGGCGTCGCCGTGGGCGCGGTCGTCGGCATCCTCTTCCCGCCCGCGCTCCTCGTCGACATCGCCATCGGCGGCCTCGCCGGCGGCGCGATCGGCCATTTCTGGAAGGGCATGTCGCGCAAGGACGTCATGGAGCTCGGCGAGCTCATGGACGACAGCTCCGCGGCTCTCCTGGTCGTCGGCAAGTCGAAGCTCGACAAGGCCATCGAGAAGGCCGTCACGCACGCCGTCAAGACGGTCGAGAAAGAGGTCAAGGCCGACCAGAAGGAGCTCGACAAGGAGATCGAGAAGGCCGAGAAGGAAGCGGCGAAGGAAGAGAAGGCAGAGGCGAAGGAAGAGAAGAAGGCGGCCGAGTAAGAACCCGCGCACCGAGAACGCAAAGAGGGCGGCGGGGCCTCGCGGCCCCGCCGCCCTCTTTTGCGTCCCGAGGCCTCCGCTCAGGGCCGGTTCAAAGAAGGCCCCGGGCGGCGTCCGCGACCACGCCGGCGACGATGGCGTAGCCGGCGGCCGTGAGGTGCACGGTGTCGCGGTAGTACGTCGCGTCGGTCTCGGCGCCGTCGGCGCCGATGGTCTTGTCCGCGGCGACGTCGGCGAGCGCGTCGGCGAACGACCGCCAGTGGGCGCGCAACTCGGCGTTGAGGGCGTTGCGCGCTTCGTAGAACGCCGCCGACTGGCCGCGCGGCAGGACGGTGCAGATCACCACGCGAAAGCCGGCGCGCCGCCGCGCCGCGCAGTACGCGGCCAGATGGCGGTAGGCCGACCGCGCGTCGTAGGGCGGCGCCCCGCCGACGATGAGGTCGTTGGTGCCTTCCCAGCACACCAGGATGTTGGCCGGCCTCGCGGCGGCATACAGCGGATCGACCTGCGCGCCGGCGTCGGCGGCCATCATCCGCGTGGTCTGCCCGCCGACGCCCAGGTTCTTCATGTCGAGGCCGGCGGGGAGCAGCCCCATGACCTGGGCCGGCATGCCGTCCTCGGGCGCCAGGCCGGCGTCGTCGACCAGCGAGCAGCCGTCGAAGACCACGAGCCCGCGGCTGAGGTCCGGCTCTGCCGGCCGAACCTCAGCCGCGGGCCGTTCGGCGACTGAGGGGGCGCCGCACGAATCGAGGACGACGACCGGCGCGAGCGCCGCGACGCCAACGGGCAGCAGGAGCAACGCGGCCTTCTGCCATGCGCGTCTGGCTCGCCACCAGGCTTTCAACGGTCGCCGCCCGCTACCGAAGGGCGTCCCTGGCCTCCTGGGCGCCCTCGCTGCTCATGGTGTACCGCTGCTTCTCCGACGTGCCGGACCGCGGCCACTGGGTGCTGTCTCTGGCGACCTTGTCCACAGCCCAGATCTGAGTGCCGCCCTGCAGATCGCTGGTCGCCCAGACGCCGATCGCGTTGTCGGCGCCGGTCGACGAGAACTCCATGGCGATGAAGTAGAGGCTTTCGGCGTCCTGCGACTTGACCACGACGCCCCGAACCGGCGTCATGCCGCCGTCCAGGATCTGCCCCTTGGCGATGGCCGTGAGGGTCGACGAGTCGGCCGGCGTGGCTCGCTCCGAGGTTCCGGAGCCGGCCCCCGGAGAGGCCGAGCCGGCGCCGTCACCGTTGCCTGAACCACAGCCGATGACGGCGACCGCGAGCAGGGCCGCGATGACGACGAGTACATACGATGCGCGCAGTTTCATCAGGGAGTCCTCTCGGAGGTCGTCCGCGAAGCTCGGCGTCCAGACGCACGCGACAGCCTGCCACGACGGCCCGGACCCGGACAGACGTCGTCGGGCCCGGACTGCCGTCGCGCGTCGCGGCCAGGCGCGGTGAACAGAGGCGCGCGGACGCTCAGCGCGGCCGCCGGCCGCCCTTCTCGATGCCCTTGGCCTCGGAGACGTAGGGGATGAGCGCCATCTCGCGGGCGCGCTTGATGGACGTGGCGAGCTGGCGCTGGTGGCGCCGACAGGTGCCGGTGACGCGCGGCGACTTGATCTTGCCTCTGTCGCTGATGAAACGGCGCAGGGCGGAGAAGTCCTTGTAATCGACTTCGTCGATCTTCTCTTTGCAGAAGTGGCAGAAACGACGGCGGGAGGGGTCGAACGGGCGGCCCCTCTTCTTGTCGGTCCTCGGCCTTGCTTTGGTGCTCGGCATGCTCTTTTCCTTTCTCGGCCGCTCCCCCGTATGGGCGCGGCCTGCGACTCGTAGGGGAGAGCATGCCGGGATAACGGCCGCGGTGCAAGCCGGGGGCGCCGCGCGGCCCGGCCGCGACCGTCACCCCGGCGGCAAAGAGCGGGGCGGGCGGCGGGCCTTTCGGCCCGCCGCCCGCCCCGCGACTCCCCACAGAAAGGCCTCGCCGCGACGGCGCGACCGCGTGAGTCAGTTCACTTGACAGCTTTGAAGAGCATCCACTTGGAGGTGATCTTGCTGCCGCCGATCAGGTTGAAGAACGAAGCGTTCGCGCGGTAGTTGCCCACCTTGGTGGGCTTGTAGGTGAAGGCGAAGCGCATGGCGCCGCCGAGGAACCCCAGTGTGGCGGTGCCGGCCTTGACCTGGACCCACTTGCTCCCCTTCTTGAGCTGCACCACCCAGCCCACGTTCTGGGCCGCTGTATCGATTGGGGTGACCCCGCCGCTCAGCGCGACGGTCTTCTTCAGCTTGACGGTCGTGGGCGTCACGGTGTCGATGGCGATGGTCGGCTGCTCGGGAGCCGGAACACCGTGGCAGCCTGGAGTGGTGTTGCACTTCGTTGCCACATGGGTCGTCTTCGCTATGATGACGCTCGTGCCGCCGTGGCAGGCCGCACACTTCGATGGCAGCGGCATCGCTGTGCCGGTCGGGTGGCAGTTGGCGCAGACCAGGGGGATGTGGCTCGTGACGGCGTGCACAGTGGCCATGGTGTGGCAGGTGATGCAGGGCCCGACGCCTCCGACGGCCTTGTCGAACGTCGGCAGGGCGTTGGCGTTCGAGGTCGCGAGCGACGCGCTGAGCGCGATGGCCGCCAGCAGGATCAACAGCACGGCGACCGGGTAGAATCTCCTCATTCTCCGCGGGTGGTGAGTAGTCTCTCGATACATGGAGCCTCCCAGGTTCGCTTTCACGGTCGAGCGCAGGGTTTCAGTGTCCCAGTTCGTGAGGATTCGTGCAACCATTCGCACCGTTGACTGCGGACCGACGTCAGCAGAGTCCAGCCTCGGCCAGGTCGATCTCCGCGGCCTCCAGCAGCCGGCGGCCGGCCTCGCGGGCCGTCGCGCTGGAAGCGGACGGTGAGATGAAGGGCACGCTGCGCCACGACAGTGACGTGGCGCTGCTCGACGCGGCGCAGCCGAGCTCTGTACAGTCGAGGTGCAGCCTCCAGCAGGAGATGGGCGTGCGCCCGTCGTCCAGCACGGTGCCGGGCGCGCACTCGTGGGTGGTGAGCACGAACGAGTGACCGCGGTATTCGAGGATCCGGTGGCCGGGGGCGGCGATGCACCTGGCGTGGTCGTCGTCGGTTGCGCCCAGCGGGTCGTTGGTCCATTGCCAGTCCATGGCGGCTCTCCTGTCGCTTGCCGGAAGCCGGCGTGCCGTGACGAGAAGCTGTATCGACCTTACCTGTCAAGCATATCCTGTTGCGCGGCGGAACCCTCGCCGCTGAGCCGGCCGTAACATCCGGGCCGGCGATAGGCGCCGCCGCGGACCTCGCGGCGACGGCGGCGCGCTCATGTGACCACCCGTTCGCGCCCGGCGGCGTCGACACGCGTGGTCTGGCCCGGCGCGAGGACGCGCACCTCGACGCCCGGCGCCAGGTGGGCGGCGTACCGCGCGAACAACACCGGCCAGCGGCCGAACCTGACGTTGAACGCCGGCGGCAGCCACGGCGGATACAGCGTGCCCCAGTGGATCGGCACCGCGACGGCGGGCCGCAGCAGGCGCAGCGCCCTGGCGGCCGTCAGCGGGTTGAGATGGTCCTCGGGCAGGCGCGGCCCCCACCCGCCGACCGGGAGCAGCGCGAGGGCAAGGTCGTCGGCCAGACCAGCCATCTCGTCGAACAGGCCGGTGTCCCCGGCGAAGTACGCCGTGAGCCGGCCCTGCACCAGGTACCCGAGCGTGTTGCCCGGCACGGCCATCGGGCGCCGCGTGACGCCGTGTACGGCGGGCGTGGCGGTCAGGCGCACGCGCCCGATGTCGCGGCTCTCCCCCGCCTCCATTTCGGTGACGTCGGCGAAGCCCAGGCGCTTGATCAGGCGTTTCGTCGCCTGCGGCGCGAGCACCGGCGTGGTCTTGTCGATGAGGCGCAGCGACGGCACGTCGAGGTGGTCGAGGTGCGCGTGCGAGATGACCACCGCGTCGAGGTCGCGGTAGACGCTCGCCGGCGGCGCCGGGCTGTGCCGGATGAGCGCCCCCACCCGCCGCCGCAGCAGCGGGTCGGTGAGCACGCGTACGCCGTCCACCTCGAGGAGGACGGTGGAGTGACCCACAAAGGTCGCCGCCAGCGAGGCGGCCGCGGTCTCAGCGCCCATATGTCCACCATACCGCGAGCGGCAGCGCCGCGCCGCCGCGTCGGGCGCCATCGGTCCGGTCCTGCTTGCCGCCGGGACGGATTCAGGCGAGAATCCGTGGCGGCGCATCCACAACCCCCTGAAGGAGACCTTCCATGGCGTATGCAGAGGATTTCGAGAGAGCCCTCCAGGTGGGCCGTCCTCCCACCATCCAGTCCCTGTTTCCGAGCTCCAGGGCGCTGATCGTCAGCGGCAAGGTCGTCGACCGGGCGATGCGGGCCAAGGGCAAGGCCATCGCCATGGCGGCGAACGGGCGCAACTCCTTCGTCGTCCGCGGGGCGCTGCGGGCCGCGCAGCGGGCCAACGCCGCCATCATCATCGAGATCGCCAAGTCCGAAGGCGGGCAGAAGGCCTACTGCGCAATCAACTACTGGAACATGGCGCGCATCGTCGATGCCCTGTGCAACGAGATGGGCATCACGATCCCCGTCGCCATCCACGCCGACCACTACGGCATGAAGAACGACAAGGACCTCGCGCAGGCCCTGGTCGAGATCCCCACGATGTTCGAGGCGGGCATGACGTCCATCGCCATCGACGCGTCCCACCAGCCCAACGACCAGAACCTGCTCGCCAACCTCGCCGTCAGCTCGCGTATCCCGGTGTGGGCCGGGCTGGAGACCGAGATCGGCGAGATCAAGGGCTCCACCGGGCTCTCCACGCCGGATGAGGCGCTGTTCCTCATCCAGGGGCTCAACGCGCACGACATCTTCGCCGACTGGATCGCCCTGAACAACGGAACCACGCACGGGATCGAGGCGTCCGACGCCGGCATCCAGGTCGCGCTCACCGCCGAGGTCCACGAGGCCCTCACGCCCTACAACGTCAGCGGCGCCCAGCACGGCACCTCGGGCAACAGCTCGGACAGGCTCCGCGAGATCGCGGCCAAGACCCACACGACCAAGGCCAACGTGGCCACCGCCCTCCAGATGATCTCCTGGGGGCTCGAGGTGAACGACTACGGCAACGCGCAGCTCGACGCCGACGGGAGCTTCATCAAGGTCGAGGGCGAGGGCGTGACCGAGGAGCTGTGGGCCGAGGTGGTCGCCTACGCCGACGA
>JBAXRL010000063.1:0-10921 GCA_037131205.1 Actinomycetes bacterium
CGCTGGTGCGGGTTCTCGCCGTACTTGAGCTCGAGGACCTTCTCGTAGTCGCGCATGACGTAGGCGGGGAAGTCGCCGTCGGCCTCGCTGAACCAGTTGGCGATCACGAAGTCGTAGTGGGCGGTGCGGTGGAACGCCCTGGTGGCGAGGTCGCGCAGCGTGTCGTAGCCGAGCTCGCCGCCGGACTCCCTCATCTCCTCGAGCAGCACGTCGTAGTCGTCGTGGCTGGTGACGACCGCGACGCCGGCGTGGTTCTTGGCGGCGGCGCGGATCATCGAGGGGCCGCCGATGTCGATGTTCTCGATGACGACCTCGTCCTCGACGCCGCGCCGGCCCGCGACCTCCTCAAAGGGGTACAGGCTGCAGACGACCATGTCGATGGGCTCGATGCCGTGCTTCGCGATGGTCTCCATGTGCTCGGGCACGTCGCGGCGCGCGAGGATGCCGGCCATCAGCTTGGGATGCATGGTCTTGACGCGGCCGTCGAGCATCTCCGGAAAGCCGGTGACCTCTTCGACCAGCGTGACCGGTATGCCGGAGTCCTTGAGCAGCTTCGCGGTGCCGCCGGTGGAGATGACCTGGACGCCCAGATCGGTGAGGCCCTTGGCGAACGACTCGAGACCACTCTTGTTGAACACCGAGATGAGGGCTCGCTGGACCTTCACTGGCACGCTCCTTCAGGTGGGCTGACGGGGCGGGCGGCATGGGATCGGCGACCGCCCCGGGGGCATCTTCGCCGCTAGCCTACAAGAAAGGCGACAATTGGTGAAGAGGCCCGGACGATGCGAGTCGCCGCGGCAGCACATGTCTCACTTCGGCGTGGCTCTTCCCCGGCGGAGACGATGCACCACCCAGATGACGACGCCGGGCAGCGCCGATGCGGCAGCGGCGATCGCGAGCGCGAGCGCGAGGTAGTTCTGGACCCACTCGGCGGTGCCGAACCAGTAGCCGGCGCCGACGAAGATGGTGACCCAGAGGGCCGAGGCGAGCGCCGCGAAGAAGAGCAGGCGATGCATCTCCATGCGCGCCACCCCGGCGACGAACGGCGCCAGCGTGCGCACGATCGGCAGGAATCTCGCCAGCACGATCGCCATGCCGCCGTGGCGCTCATAGAACTCATGAGCCTTCGCGACGTGCTCGGGGCGGATGTGCCGGCGGGGCTTGCTGAGGAGGCGGCGGCCGACGAAACGGCCGATGAGGTAGTTGCAGACGTCGCCGAGGAAGGCCGCCGCGAAGAGGAGAGGCGCGAGCACGGCGATCTCGAGGATGCCGGCGCCGGCCAGTGTGCCGCTCGTCAACAGCAGGGATTCGCCGGGCAGGAACGGAGCGACGACGAGTCCGGTCTCGGCGAAGATCGTCGCGAAGATGGCCGCGTAGGCCCAGGGGCCGAGCTGCTCGACCAGCTGGGTCAGGTAGACGTCCAGGTGCAGGACGTACTGCACGAGCTGGTCGAGCCCGCTCGTGGCGCTACTCCTGCTGTGCTGCGGGCGGCTCTGCGTGGCTGACGGCGCCGCGCTCCAGGATGCGACGCGCCCTGAACACGGTGTGGTACCTGTCGTAGAGCACGGTGATCACGGTGAACAGGAAGACGAAGAACAGCGTCGTGCCCACCGGCGCGCGTGTGTCGATGAGGCCAAGCACGCGCTGGAAGAACAGCAGCCCTGCGACGATCCCGAAGTTGACGGCGAACATGCCCACCAGCTCGACGGCGACCGAGCGCCAGGCGCGACTGCGGCGCGCCAGCCACTGGCTGACGAAGGCGTTCACGACGACGAAACCGGCGACGAAGGCGAGCACGCTGACGCTTCTCACGTCGTCGCTGAGCAGATACTGCGCGAAGATCACGCTGATCAGGCCGGTCAGGACCACCTTCTCCAGCAGCGCGCGGTCGAAGATCTTCTCCGTCGCCTTGACGGTCCGGTACAGCTCGGCGCCGCGGCACTCGGGCGGCAGCGGATCGGCCCGGAGGCTGGGGCGGCGATCGCCGGGCGGCGCCTTGCGGGTCACGATCCAGTAGCCGACGGCGACGAGCGCGACGCAGACGGCGATCGCGAGCACGAGCACCCAGGGCCGGTTGGCGATCGCCTCTGCCCAGCTCGCGGCGGCGCTCACGCCGAACAGCGTCTCCTTGATGAAGTCGGTCATGTCGAGCTGGGCGATGTGGATCCACCACTCCTGCGGCAGCTTGATGAACACCCAGATGAGGACGGTGGAGACGATCACCGTCCACTTGCCCATGCGCGCCCAGTCCCAGCGCAGGCGCACCGCCTCGACGAAGTCGAAGAAGTACTCGAACGTGTTGGGGAAGATGAAGAGGATGGCGCGCACCTGCGTGAGCTCGAACGCCACCACCCCGACGAGGCGGTAGTAGTACAGGAACCAGCTCATCTTGAACGCGTAGGCGTTGGTCCAGTTGCGCATCGTCGACATGTAGATGATGGCCAGGTAGTAGATGTCGAGCGACTTGTCGTAGGACTGGTAGCCCTCGAGCGGGATGGCGGGGAACTGCTGGAAGATGCTCTGGTCGAGGGAGTCGAGGATCATGCACGCCACGGAGCCCGCCAAGGGGAACTTCGGGATCGTGAACGGCAGGAACAGCCGGGCGCCGACGACCAGTACCACCACAGTCCACTCCGTCGCGCCCATCCCGCTCCCCCTCAGCTCGCGTCTGCGCCGCCCTCGAGGCGCATCTTACACCGAGTGACCGGCCGGTCACGAGACCGGGCTACCCGATTCCCGCAACAGCGAGTGGCCAGGCGAAACGGGCGGCCGCTTGCTCCTGCTCGCTCGCGACCCCGGCCGCGCAGCCGGCGCCGTGGTCGTTGACGATCCCGGCTGCCCGCATCAGGGAGTACGCGGTGGTCGGTTCGACGAAGCGGAAGCCGCGCTTCTTGAGGTCCTTGGCCAGCGCGGTCGACTCGGGGCTCGCGGCGACCAAGTCGGCCCGCGGGCGCGGCGGCTCGTGCGTCTCCGGCCGAAAGCGCCAGAAGTACGCCGCCAGCGACCCGCGCTCTTCGATCACGGGCAGGGCGGCGCCGGCGCCGGCGATGGCTGCCGCGATCTCGAGCCGGTTGCGCACGATGCCGGCGTCGGCGAGGAGGCGCGCCTTGTCGGCTTCGCCGAAGGCGGCCACGGCGGCGATGTGACAGCCCGCGAACGCCGCCAGGAAGGCCGGCCGCTGGCGAAGTATCGTGAGCCACGACAGGCCTGACTGGAATGCCTCAAGCGTGAGGCGTTCGAACAGCCTGTCGTCGGCGCGCGCCGGCGATGAATTCGGCCCACGCCCGTCGCCCGTGCGCGCGCGGCGACAAAGCCGCCCTCGAGCGCGCCGGCTCGGACGCTACTTGCTCAGCTTCTCCTTGGCCTTGCCGGCGAGCCCGGCCGCGTCCTGCCTGGCCTTTTCGAGCGCCGGCTTGGCCTTCTCGGCGAGCTCGTCGAGCCCCTGCTCCACCTGCTGAAACGCCGGCTTGGCCTTCTCGCCGAGGTCGGCGGCCCCCTGCTTGGCCTTCTCCATCGTGGGGCCGGCCTTCTCCTGCAGGTCGGCGGCCACCACCTTGGCCTTGGCCGCGGCCTCCTCGGCCATCTGCTTCGCCTTGTCCAGGAATCCCATCAGCGCCTCCCCGAGCGGTTGTCCCGATGCCTCTGTTTGAGGAGTTGTACCCACCCAGGGCGAGTCTGTGACGGGCCGGGCGGCGAGGGGCTACGCCCGCGCCGCCCGGCCGCACTCACCTGGCGCCCGCGTCTTCCATGGCCGTCGCCAGATCCTGAAGCAGGCCCCAGTCGTCGAACCGCGTCATCTGCACGACGGCGTTCCCCCACGTGTAGACGACCGTGGCGGGCAGCCGGTTGGAGCGGAACTGGATCTGCCGGTAGGCGCCGTTGCGGGCGGCGGCGCTGTCGAAGGTGAGCACGCCGACGAGCACGCCGCCGGCCTCGCCGTCGGCCTCAGCGCTGCGCGCGACCTGGTACCAGGTCGCGCCCGTGCCGCCGGGATAGCGGTTGGCGCCCTCGCCGCTGGCCGTCACAGTGGCCCCGGCGGCCGCCGCGGCTTTCGCCATGTCGGGCGTGGCGGCGGCCGTGAAGTCGGCGTGACCGCAGGCGGCGAGGAGGACGATGAACGCGGCGCCTGTAGCCAGTACGGCCGCGAGCTTCCATACACGCGGGTTCATCGCGCCCCTCCTTCCGGCGGCTGTGCGGCGGGCGCTGCGCCGGCTGCGGCTGTCTGCGCGTTCGCGCCCGCCTCCGCGGAGTCGTCCTGGCCCGACTCCAAATAGGCCGCCGCGTTGGGCGCGACCCAGCCCGGCTTGCGGAACACCCAGAAGATCATGGGCGCCCCCACCGACAGCATCAGCGACACGCCGAGGATGATGAGCACGTAGGTCCAGGTTCCCACGTTCTTCACGATCGACGGAGGCATGAGCCCGACGGCGAAAGCGAAGGCGAGGCCCACGATGGCCACGCCGGCGACGATCCACACCCCGACCTTGCCCCCGGGGATGCGGTAGGCGCGCGGCGTGTCGGGCTGCGAGTAGCGCAGCTTGATGACCGCCGCGAACATGAAGAAGTACATGATGATGATCACTTCGGTGGTCACCGCCGACAGCACCCAGTAGGCGGAGTTCACCGAGGGCAACAGCACGAAGAGGAGGGAGAACGCCGACCCGATGACCGCCTGGATGAGCAGCACGGCCACCGGCGACTGATGCCGGTTGTGCTGCCGCCAGACCTTGGGCAGGTCGCCCTGCGCGGCGGCCACGCCGAGGCCCTTCGCCGGCCCCACGAGCCAGGTGCTCAGCTGGGCCACCGAGCCCACCGCGATCAGCACCGCCATGGGCGCCGTCAGCCACCCCAGCTTGAGGTGCTCGAGCATCGCCTGGATGGCCTGGATCACGCCGGCCGCCAGGCTGAGCTCCTTGACGGGGACCGTGTAGAGGATCGCCAGCGTGCCCAGCACCGACAGGCTGAAGATCGCCGCCGCCGAGATCATGATCGCCCGCGGGAAGTCGCGGGCCGGGTCCCTGGTCTCCAGGGCGTGGAACCCGGCCATCTCCATGCCGGCGAACAGCAGGATGACCGTGGCCACAAAGGGCAGGGTGCCGAGGTCGAAGGTCGGCACCATGGCGCCGACGGAGAAGGGCGCCACCGGGCTGTTCCCCTCGATGATGTAGATGAGCAGAAGCACGACGAGCACCACCGACGGCAGGATGACGCCGAAGATCCCGCCCCACGTGCTGATGGCGCTGCTGTACCGTTCGCCGAAGAAGGCCAGCGCCGTCACGCCCCAGAAGACGGCCATCATCACGACGATGTTGTAGACGGGGTTGTTGCCGAGGCTCGCCGAGAACGCGTAGGCGAAGGTCCCCGCGATGAACGACAGCACCGTCGGGAACCACACCACGTTCTCCGTCCATTCGCTCCAGATCGAGATGAAGCCCGAGCGCTCGCCGAAGGCCTCGCGCACCCAGGCGTAGACGCCGCCGCCCTTGGGCCAGCCGGTGGCCAGCTCGGCGCCGACCAGCGAGAGCGGGAGAAAGAAGACCAGGAGGCCCAGGATGTACCAGCCGATCATCGACCAGCCTTCTTCGGCCATCGACGGGTAGTTGCGGATGCTCAGCACCGCGGTGACCTCGATCATGCCCAGGGCGAAGACGCCCAGGGTCACCGCCTTGGCCTTGCCGCCACCGCCCTTTGGGTCTTTTGCCACAGCCGTTCGCCCCCTCAGTCCACGACGTAGATGACGTAGTCGCCGTCTTCGTGCTCGACGCCGTGGATGTCGTGCTCGAAGCTGGGGAAGCGGCGGTCGAAGGCCTGCAGGGCCTTGAGGTAGCCGACGAACGGGCCGTCCGCGGCGCCGACGTTCTCGCCGGGCATGAGCAGCGGGATGCCCGGCGGGTAGGGCACGACGCCCATCGACACGGTGCGCCCCGCGATGTCGTCGACCTTGACCTTCCGGACCGTGCCGCGGACGACGTGGGCAAAGGCGTCCGCGTTCTTCATCGTCGGTACGGGCAGGTTCGCGTAGGCGGCTTGCATGGCGGCCATCTGCCCGGTCTTGCGCATGGTCTCGTGCATCTCGCGAGCGAGGTCGGCGAGGCCCATCCCGCCGTACGTGCCGGGGGACCCGGCAGCCACGGCGGGCAGCGCCTCGCTGAGCGGCGCGTTGCGGTCGTAGTCGCGTTTGAAGTCGAAGAGCGTGGCGAGCAGCGAGCCCCATTTGCCCTTGGTCGTGCCCATCGAGAAGAGGAAGAGGATGGAGTAGTCCTGCGTCTTCTCGGCGACGATCGCGGCGTGCTGGTCCAGGTAGGCTGTGACGAGCGCCGCCGGGACGCCCCAGCTCTCGAGCTCGCCGTCGAGGCCCATGCCCGGCGTGAGCACGGTCACCTTGATGGGGTCGAGCATGGCGTAGCCGTCGGGCAGGCCTTCGAAGCCGTGCCAGGTCTCGCCGGGGTGCAGCAGCCAGGGTCCCGGGCTCGTGGTCAGCAGCTCGTCGGGGGCGTCGGCGAACGCCACTCGCGCCCCCGTCTCGGGGTCGACGACCTCGTCGGCCTGCCAGCAGCCGAAAAACCAGTCGTCGCCGAGCTCACGTTTGGCCCGCGCCATCGTCTTGCGGAAGGCCACGGCTTCCTGGATGGCCTCGGTGGTGAGCACCAGCCCGCTCTGGCCCTCCATCATCTTCGCGGCCACGTCGTTGGAGGCGATGATCGCGTACAGCGGCGACGTGGAAGCGTGCATCATGAACGCCTCGTTGAGGCGCGGCATGTCGATGGGGCGGCGGCCGTTGCGCACGTGGATGTAGGAGGCCTGCGAAAGGGCGGCCAGCAGCTTGTGCGTCGACTGCGTCGCGAAGGTCGTGGGGCCGCCCTCCTCACGCGGGCCGCTGTGCATGGCATGGCGTTCGTGGTAGATCGGATTGAAGGCGGCGTAGCCGTACCAGGCCTCGTCGTAGTGGATGCGGTCGACGTGGCTGCCCAGCACCTCGTCGACCGTGGGCACGTGGTACAGCAGGCCGTCGTAGGTGGAGTTGGTCACCATGGCGATCACCGGCCTGGCGTCGTCGGGGGCCAGCGGCGACGCCTTGACCTTGGCGGCGATCGCCTCCTCAGTCATCTCGCTGGGCGGGATGGGGCCGATGATGCCGTAGCGGTTGCGCGACGGGATCATGTACACGGGGTTCACGTGCGTGATGGTGTCGGCCTGCTCCATCGACTTGTGCGCGTTGCGGTCGTCCACCACGACGTCGCCGGCCACGGCCGTGGCCTGGTGGACGACGCGGTTGGACGTGGACGTGCCGTTGGTCACGAACAGGGTCATGTCGGCGCCGAAGATGCGCGCCGCGTTGCGCTCGGCCTCGCCGATGGGTCCTGAGTGGTCGAGCAGCGAGCCCAGCTCGCCGACCGAGATCGAGAGGTCGGAGCGGAAGGTCTGCTCGCCGAAGAAGTCGTAGAAGGCGCGGCCGGTGGCGCACTTGCGGAAGGCCGCGCCGCCCTCGTGGCCCGGCGTGTGCCACGAGTACTCGTGGGTCTGCGCGAAGTCCATGAGCGCCTTGAACATCACGGGCAGGACGGACTCGCGATAGGCGGCGGCGGCGTCGCGCAGGCGCCCGGCGATCCAGTCGGCGGTGTCGTCGAGCAGGTAGATGTACTCATCGACGCCGCGGATCGTCGCCAGAGGGACGTCGCCGAGCGCCGTGCGCTCGGTCATCAGGCAGAGCGGCAGGCGTTCGTTGCGGCTGCGCGTGAGCGCCACCAGCTCCTGCGTGCGCGCCGGGTCGCCGGAAAGGTCCCAGTCGACGATCGCCACGTCGATGCCGGGGTCGGAGCGGATGACGGCTTCTCCGTCCTCCGCGGAGTACGCGGCGACGACCTCGACGTCGAGGTCGGCGAGCGCGTCGGCCAGGGCGGCCAGCGCGCGCGTCTCGGCGGAATCGCCGGCGAGCTCGTCGTGCACGAGCAGTGCGCGCAGTGGCGACCGGTTCAGATCAGACATGGGACCCCTTTCGATGGTGGATCGGGCTGCCGCGGGCCACGGCTGTGTCGCCGCCGCATTCCACAGCGGAGTCTACGTCTCTTCCGCGGGGGACGGTAGAGGCGGGCTGCCGACTCGATCTGGGCGTCGCGGCGCGGCGCACGCGCGCGGGGCTTTCGGGCGGGACTCAGCGCGTGCCCTCCCGCCCGCCGTCCGGACCACGCCTCAGCCTGGGCTGAGCGACGCATGGGCCGGCGGGCGGAGCCGGCCCGGCATGGCCCCACCGCCGCTGCCGAAGCGGTCGAGGATCGTCTCGAGGAGCGGCACGAAGGCGTGTACCTTGCCGCTCCTGATCGCCAGATCCCACATCGGCTCGAGCTTCTTCCAGCCGCCCGTGTAGGCGAGGTGCCGCGCCTGCTCGCGCAGGTCGCCGTGCGCGCACGCCGCCTTCCAGATGCTGCTCCAGCGGTAGAAGTCCCGGTAGGCGCCCCAGTACCCGGACTCGAGCTCCTCGGCGCTCATGCCCGCCGGCCGGAACACGGCGTGGCGCGTGTCGTAGAGGTCCCAGTCGCGGCTCGTGACGCGACCATCCGCCGTGAGTCGCCGCTCCAGCGGCGTTCCCGGGTACGGCGTGAGGATGTGGAAGGTCGAGGTCTCGATACCCTGCGCGAGCGCCCACTCGACGGTGCGCGCGAAGACGGATGAGTCGTCGTGGTCCATGCCGAACACGAACGCCGCGTTGACCATGACGCCGAGGGCATGGAGGCGGCGGATGGCGGCTTCGTACTCCGCCTGCGGCGCGCCGTCCGCGGCCGCGCGCGCCGTAGCTCCTTCCGCCGCGCCGCCCAGGTTCTGCGTCTTGTGCTGCGCCCTCAGGTTCACGGGGTCGAGCGTCTCAAAGCCGATGAACAGGCTGCGCAGCCCGCTCTCCACCGCCTTCTCGAGGAGGCCGGGACGCATGACGCCCTGCACCGTCCCGGCGGATTGCCACACGCGGCCCATGCCGCGCAGGCCGTCGAAAAGCGCCGCCGCGAACGGCGGGCTGCCGAACAGGTTGTCGTCGAGAAAGTAGAGGTGGCGCCCGGGGAGGCGGTCGATCTCGGCGAGGGCATCCTCGACCGCCTGCACGTAGAACGACCGGCCGCCGCGGAAGAACGTCTCCTTGTAGCAGAAGTCGCAGCGGTGCGGGCAGCCGCGGCTCACGACCAGAGAGTTGGGCACGAGGTAGCGCTCGCGCTTGATGAGGTCGCGGCGCGGGCGCGGCATGCCGGCGAGGGTGCGCACCGTCGAGTGGTACAGCGGCTTCGGGTGGCCGGCGCGGAAGTCCTGCAGGAAGGCCGGCCAGGTGTCCTCGCCGGGGCCGCGGAACACGCTGTCGGCGTGCTGGGCGGCCTCCTCCGGCAGGCTCGTCGGGTGCAGCCCTCCGAGGCAGACGTAGGCGCCCCTGGCGCGGTAGTGGTCGGCGTAGCGGTAGGCGCGGCGCGCCGAGGTGATGTACGCCTCGATGACCACGAGGTCGGGCTCGTCTGAGAGGTCGAGCTTCTCGACGTGCTCATCCTGGAGCGTGACCTCGTCGTCCTCGCCCAGGTAGCCGGCGAGCGTCGCCAGCCCCAGCGGCGGGAACAGCGAGTACTTGATGGAGCGCCAGTAGACGCTGTCGGCGGCCGTCTTGGCCGGCGAGATCATCTTCACCTTCAGCGGTCGCCGGCTCGCGGCCCGGCCGCGCGGATCCCGGCCGTCCATCAGCCCGCGACCTCCAGTTCCTTCGCAAAGCGCTCGAGCAGGACGTCGAGACCGGTGGCGAAGTCGGCCGGCTGGTCCCAGACGGCGAGCTGCAGGCCGACGCGGAGGAGGTTGGGGTAGTCGGCCCAGTGGCCGGTGAGCTCGCCGATGATGGTCTCGGCGGGCGCCTCGAGGCTCAGGAGATGAGCGTAGCCGAGCCCCAGCGTGAAGGCGCCCAGCAGGTGGTAGACGCGTGCCGCGGCGTCGGGCGTGAAGCCCGCCTCGAGCAGCACGCCCATCAGCTCTTCCATCCACCGTCGTCCGCTGGGAGTACGGAGCACCCCCGTGGTGATGAGCGGCAGGGCGCGGGGGTGCGCCTGCACGAGCTCGTGGAGCCCGACGAACAGCAGGCGCGTGCGCTCCCGCCATGGGCCGGCGGCGTGCGGGTCGCCGAGCGCCGCCGCGGCGATGCTCTCGGCCACCTCGACGAGGATCGCCTCCTTGTGGGGAAAGTGGTGATAGAGGCTCATGGGTTTGACGCCGGCCGCCGCGGCGAGGCGGCGCATGTTGAGGGCGGGCAGCCCCTCGGTGTCGATGATGCCGAGCGCCAGCTCGACGATCCGCGGCTGCGTCAGGGTTTCTCTCACGGCGGCCATCGTGCCTCCCGGTGATTCCGTACAAAGTAAGGCGTACAAAGTACGGTAACACAGCGGCAGGGCTGACGTCAAGGCGCAAGCCGAGGTGAGTGTTGAAGGTCGAGAGATCTCAGCCGGGAAGTCGCTGGAACCGCTCGACCGTGAAGCCGGCCTGGCGGATGATGCCGCGCAGCGTACCGGCGGCGATCTGCTGGTGGCGCGGCACGATCGCGACGACCACTGCGTGAGCGGATCCCCGGACGGACTTCACGTGGCTGCCTCAGCCGATCTCCGAGAACCCGGCGCCAAGCAGCTTGCGCCGGACGACGCGGTACGAGAGCGGCTTGTCGCATCGATCTCGGCGCGGACCTTGCTGACTCGTGGCGCGGCCGTGGCGCGCGGCGACTCGAAGTAGAGCTCGATGGCTTCCCGCGGACTGGACAGAGCCTCGTCCTCAGAAACGCCCTGGCCGGCAACATCCACGTCGAGGCATTGCGCGACGAAGAGACTACGCTCCCGAGTAACGATGGCGCTGAATTCGCGGGTCGTACGGGTCTCCTGTGATGGCCTGATGCCATTGGTAGGCGAGGGCTCCGGAG
>JBAXRL010000064.1:0-10913 GCA_037131205.1 Actinomycetes bacterium
TCCAGTACGGCGCCCGCAACCGGCCGACCACGCCGACCGTGACCGACAAGGTCACCTACGAGCGCCACGAGAGCCCCGCTGAGGGCACGGCCTGACCATGAAGCGCGTTCGCTACATCATGCGCAGCGCCGTGCAGAGGGCATCCGGCCCGGGCAACGTCGAGACCTTCTCCGGCGAACCCGGCGAGACGGCCGAACTGCCCGACGAGCTGGCCGTCATGTGGATCGCAGACGGTCACGTCGAGCTGCTCGCCGCCGTGCACAAGCCGACGGCGGAGACTCCTCGGCCGGCAAAGCGCCAGAAGTGAGGCCCTGACGTGGAGCGCCTGCGTCTCGTCACCAGTGGCACCTACGCCCTCGAGGTGGCGACCCCCGACGAGGCGGGCGCCCTGTTCACCTCGACGACTCCCTGGACGGTTGCCGTCAAGAACGGCGCCGCCGCGTCCGTCCTCGCCGCGACGCCGGCCACGGGCAAGGCGAGCGGCATCACCTACGTGGCCGACCACGCCGTGCTCGCTGCTCTCGACACCTACACCTGCACGTGGACGGGCATGAAGTCGGCGGCCGCCAAGGAATGGCAGTCCATCGTCGAGGTCTGCGGAGGCTACCTTTTCGAGGTCGCCGAGATGCGCGCCTTCGACGCCGCCTTCGCCAGCGCCACCACCTACCCCGACGCCAAGATGCGCGCGGCGCGCACGGCCGCCGAACAACGCCTGGAGAAGGCCTGCCGCGTGGCCTTCGTGCCGCGCGCCCGCCGCGTGGTGCTGGCCGGCAACGACTCAGACACCCTGTGCCTGCCCGACAACGCCGTGCGCGGCGTGACCAGCCTCACGGTGGACGGCACGGCATTCACTGCCGACGAGCTCGCAGCCCTCGACGTGCGCGAGTGGGGCCGCGTGACGCGCGGCGACGCCTACGACTTTGAGAGCGGCGCCGTCGTCGAAGTCTTCTACGAGCACGGCCTCGACTACCCGGACGCGCCGGTCGTGCAGGCTGCCATGCTCCTCGCCCGTGAGTACCTCGTGCGCAGCGCGCTCTCCTCTCGCGCCACCGTCGAGGCTACAGACGTGGGCTTCTTTCGCGTCAGCGTGGCGGGCCCCGACAGGCCCACCGGCATCCCCGAGGTCGACGCCGTGATTACCGACTTCGGGCGCCGCCGCCCGCGGGTCGCATGACGAACACTCGCAAGGGCTTCACGGTCAAGGCGGCCGCCGTCCAGGACGCGCTGGCCACGGCGATCGCGACGCAGCTCGCGGCCTCCGGCGAGTCGACGCCATTCTCTGTGGGCTACCCCGCCGGAGGCCTCCTCTCCGAACACATCTGGATCAGCGGCGATTTCGACGTGGCCATGCCGCGCGTCGTCTCGGGAGGCCTGCAGCGCGACGAGCTCGGCGAGGTGGAAGTGCGCGTCAGCGTCGTGTGGAGCGCCGCGGACATGGTCACCGTCCGAGACCGCGCCTTGGCGATCGCGAAGATCGTCGAGAACGCTGTGAGCGTCGACGCGACGCTCGGCGGAGCCGTGCAGGAGGCGCACGTGTCGGCCGTCTCGGGAGCCGAGGCGGCCCCCGACGAACACAGCCGCCAGTATGGCCTCGTGCTCAAGGTCGCATACCAGACCACCGCCGTTCTCTCCTGACCGCCCTCGCGGGTGACGGCGTCGCGAGGATGGACGGGTAGCGACCAATCAGGAGGCCTGGGCCATGGGACTGCAGATCGGCAAGGATGTCTTCGGCATCGCCAAGCAGAGCGGGAAGGGCGCGATTGCCGCCAACCCGTACTTCGCCTTCGGCCTCGCCGGCGGCGCCCTCACTGTCGACATCACGCAGGAACCGGACAAGCTCACCAGCGCCTACATCGCCGCGGCGGGCGCATACCGCAGCAAGATCGCGAACGGTGCCAAGTTCACGACGCGCGCCTTCGAGAAGTCCATCGGCCTGCTCCTGCTCGGCGCCCTCGGCTCTTCCACCCCGAGCGGCGGCGCGCCGGCAGTGGCCGCGGTTCTGACTACCGCGCTGGCCGGCGCGAATAACGACCTGACCTTCCTCGCCAAGACGGCCGGGACCGCGGGCAACTCCATCACCGTCGCGCTCGCCGCCGCCGACGCCGCCAACGAGGTGCTCAGCGTCGACGTGGCGAGCAGCGCCATCACCGTCAACCTCGCGACCGGCCCCGGCAAGGCCATCACCTCCACTGCCACTGAGGTCCGCAACGCGGTCAACCTGGACGCCGAGGCCAAGGCTCTCGTCACGGCATCCCTCGCGCCCGGCAACTCCGGCGCCGGCGTCGTCACCGCGCTGTCCGCCGCGAACCTCGCCGGCGGCGCTGCGGCCGGCGGCGGCGGCGCCTACACGCACGTCATCAAGCTCGGCGACGACCTCGACTACTTCACGGCCTTCGAGAAGAAGGGCGACGACACGATCGTGGCGGTGCGGGACTGCAAGTTCGACGAGCTGGAGCTCTCGTGGAAAGAGAACATGCCCCTGGAGGTTGGCGTCACCCTGATCGGCGGCCTGCTCTCCTTCCCCGCCACGTTCGTCCCGACTGTCGACGAGTCCGATACCTACGAGTACTTCACGCCGGTCGGCGGTGACTTCAAGTTCGATATCAGCGGCGACACGCCGACGACCGCCACGATCATCGCCGGCAAGATCGTGATCAAGCGCAATGTCGAGGCCAAGTTCTTCTCCGGCAGCATCGACGCCGGCGACGTGTACGAGGGCTTCTGCGAGGTTGAGGTCGCGCTCACCGTGCTGCCCGATGACATGGACCTATGGCGCGAGGTCGTGACCGGCGCGTCCGACGGCACGGCGGTCGGCGTCGACCCCGTGTACGGCTCCTTCGAGATCGAGATGGTGCGCGGCTCGGAGTCGCTGACGATCGTGGGCGCAAAGACGGCCTTCATCTGCGCCATGCCCGAAGCCGACCCCGAGGGCGGAGCCGCTGAGGTCGAGCTCGCCGGCATCGCCTACCGCACCACCGACACGCCGATCACCGTGACCCTCGTCAACGCGCAAGCGTCCTACTGAGCAAAGAAAAGGGGCAGCACGCATGTTCAAGGCACACGTCCGCTACCTCGGCGATCCTCCGCCAGAGGAGCAACTCGTAGCCGTTCACCCCGCCGACGAGATGCGCGCCAAGCGAGAGCTCTCCGGCAAACAGTATGTCGATACCGAGTACCGCCTCTACTACCACTGTTGGCTGGCGGCGCAGCGCTCTGAGCTGATCGCGAAGGGGCTGAGCTTCGACGCCTGGCTCGATACCGTCTCCGAGGTCGAGCCGGTGCCAACCGAGAAGGGCATCGCCGCGGCGCTCATGTCCGGGCTGATAGAGGAGAAGCAGGCTGAGTATCTGCGAAGTCAACTCGACCCGCAGGGTGAAGGCCTGGGGGAATCAGTTCCGCAGCCTTCCTGATCGCAGACGTGGCGCTGGCCTGCGGCTTCGGCCTCAACCTCGAACGCTGCGACGCCGAGGTGCTCGCCGCCGTCATGGCCCGGCTGGAACAGCGAGAGAAGGCCGCGAAGAGGGAGCAGTTGATGGCAAAGGCAAGGGAGCGGCTGCGGTGACTTCGTACAGCGGCAAGGTGACAGGGGCGAGCGGACAGGGCTTCTCCGCGGAGGTTCGCGTTGAGGGCCTGGAGCAGACCATCGCCGCGCTGCGCGCCCTGGAGCCCGAGGCGCTGAAGCGCATGAACAAGACGATTCGCGCGTCCCTGACCAAGGTCAAGAACGCCGCCTCCGCGAGCGGTCCGCCCGGACACCGCATGAGCTACCGCATCCGCGCCTCCAGTCGAGGCAAGCGCGTCGGCATGCGCCTCATGGCTGCGGACAAGGAAACCTCGATCTTCGAGTTCGCCGGGAGTAAGGGCCGCTCGCGCAGCCGTGGACCGATCACCCCGCAGGGTGCCGCGATGGTGCGCTGGCTCGACGGCTTCGGCAAGCCGGGCCGATTCATGTGGCATGCCTGGGATCAGCATAAGGACGCCTTCGAGCGCGACCTCAAGAGTGCTATCGGAGACGCCGAGCACGAGCTGCAGCGGCACCTCGACAGTATCGGTGAGGGGTACTAATGGCAGTCGTCGTATCCGTCTACGGCAAGGCAGACTTCAAGCAGATCAAGCGCGCCGAGAAGCAGCTCGCCTCGCTCAAGAAGGAGGCTGCCTCGGGAGGATCGGTCTGGAAGAAGTACGGCAGCGAGATCGCCGGCGCCGGCAAGTCCATGACCCTCTTCGCCTCCGTGCCGATCGTCATCGGCATGGGCGCCGCCGTCATGGCGGCGAGCAACCTCGAAGAGGAGATGAACAAGGTCAAGGTGGTCTTCGGCCAGTCCTCGGACGCCGTTGTCGACTTCTCCGAGACGGGCGCCAAGTCGCTGGGCATGGCGCAGCAGGAGGCACTCGCCGCGGCGGGCGCCTTCGGCAACCTCTTCAAGACCACGGGCCTCACAGACAAGGCCTCGGCCGACATGAGCATGAACTTCGTCAAGCTGGCGAACGACATGGCCTCGTTCAACAACATCCCCGTCGCGCAGGCCTTGGAGAAGCTGCGCTCCGGCCTCGTCGGCGAGGCGGAGCCGCTGCGCACCGTGGGCGTCCTGCTCTCCGAGGCGCGCGTGCAGGAAGAGGCCTACGCCTCGGGCATCGCCGCTCGCGGCTCCGTGCTCACAGAAGCGCAGAAGGTGCAGGCGCGCTACAACCTCATCCTCAAGGACACGAAGGTCCAGCAGGGAGACTTTGAGCGCACCTCCGGGAGCCTCGCCAACCAGCTCCGCATTCTGCGCGCCTCCGTGATCGACATGGCGGCGCAGTTCGGTACCGTGCTGATCCCCATGATCAAGCCAGTGGTCGGCATCCTCACCGGAGTCGCCAACGTGCTCGTGAAGATGCCGGCGCCGCTGCGCTACATCACGGTCGGCATCCTCGGCATCGTGGCCGCCACGGGACCTGTGCTGTGGGGCCTCGGCAGCATGGCCAAGGGCCTCGACAACGTGCGTCGTGGCGCCGACATCGCGCGCAGCGTGCTGACCACGGTGCCCGGCGTCCTTGGCAGGGTGGCGGGCGGATTCCGCGACTCGCGCGTCGCCGCGTCCGCATTCAGCGGCGCGGCGGGCACGCTTGGCGGCAAGCTGCGCAGCATGACGACGATGCTGGCGGGGCTGCCCGGCAAGATCAACGCCAGCATCCTCGCCATGGGCCTGTGGGTCGTCGCCATCGCCGCTGTAGCCGCGGCCGTGTACCTCACGGTGAAGGCCTTCAACGAATGGCAGCGGGCCGAGGACTTCCTCAATAAGCAGCGCGCCGAAGCGCAGAGCAACGAGGAGGCGCAGCTCGAGCGCGTGCGCAAGAAGTACGGCGAGAACAGCGACCAGTACCGGACGATGGTCCAGAAGATCAAAGAGGCGAACGCCGACCTGACTGCCAGTTACGAGAGCGAGCTGACGGGACTCGCCGGGTGGCTTGATGGCTGGGCGAAGAGCCTTGAGGGCGCGAGTTGGCTCAGCGGCCCCGCAAAGACCATCCTCGGAATTGTCGCGGGCGGCACAGCGCAGATCGCAGGCTGGGTAGGGCTGGCCTCCGGCGGCTACGTCCCCGCGACCCCCGGAGGCCTCGCGGCGGTGCTCGCCGAGGGCGGCGAGGGCGAGTACGTGGTCCCCGAGAGCAAGGTCGGCCGCTTCGCCCAGGCGGCCCTCGGAGGCGGCGCCGCACCGGCCGCACCGACGCACACGACCGTCATCGAGAGGCGCGTCACGCTTACCTGGCAGACCCTCACCGGCGAGCCCTCGCAGCGTGAGAAGCAGCGTCTCGCCGCGTGGCTCAAGCCGGAGCTCGACGGCATGGGCAACCGCGTCGCCGGCACGGGCTTCTAGGCAGTGCACTGGACCGCCCCCGGCCGCGCTCTCATTGCTTGGGACTCCGGGCAGGGTCCGCACTTCGCCCGGGGCCCCGGCGGCGCCGACCTGAAGCGCAAGGCGTTCGCCTCCTTCGACGTGTACCGCACAGCCGACCCCACCGACCTCACGGGCATCCTCATCGGCACGACGCGCGCCGAGGCCTTCTGCGACACCGACGCCCCCGAGGGCCTCATGGTCTGGTACCGGATCGTCGGGCGAACCAAGGACGGCGGCACGATCCCGGTCGGCGCGCGCGTGCCGGTCACCATCCCGACGAGGGCGTTCGCCAGCGACGACACTACGCCGCCTTCGCCTCCAGACCACTTCAAGGCGCGCCTGAGACGCACGGGCAAGCTGCTGACCTGGCAGGCCTCCTGCGACGCTGAGTCGGGCCTGCTTGCGTACATGGTCTACGACGCCGACCAGGACCAGCCCGACAGCGTGGTGTGGGCGATCGACCCCGCGCAGGCGACGTCACACGCGGTGCGCCGCTTCCTTGACCGCACGACGAACAAGAAGAAACGCTACCGGCTGCGCGCCATCGACTGCGCGCTGAACCTGTGCCCGACAGGCCCGGTGGCCGGCAAGAGCGCCGAGGGCTGGACCGTGTACACGTTCCTCGATTCATCCCGCTTCGAGATCGTGGTCAAGGAGACACTCGACGCGGACGTTCTCGTGGTGGGCGGCGGCGGCTCCGGCGGCGGCGGCATCGAGGGCGGCGGCGGCGGCGGCGGCCGTATGCTCGACCTGCACGGCCAGACCATCGTCGCCGGCGAGGACGGCGACGTGATCGTGGGCGAGGGCGGCGGTTGGGTCGACACCATTGACGCCCAGGCGAACCTGCGTGGGAACCCCGGTGAGGACAGCTCGTTCGGCCCATGGACGGCCAAGGGCGGCGGCTACGGGGGCTCTGAGGGGGAGCGAAGTGCGTCGCACGAGTGGCTGACCGAGGGCGACTACCAGCCCGGGTACCAGCCCTGGTACTACAACGCCGGCGATGGTGGCTCCGGCGGCGGCGGCGGCCCCTGGGACCCGGAGGACGAATACCCGCCCTATCAGCCCGATCCCGCATGGCAGACTCCCGGGCGGCCGGGCCAGGCGATCGACCCCGACTACAGCTTCGACACTTACATCCCCTACGACCCGGAGCATCCGCCCGAGGGGGCCGTTGGTCAATGGGAAGACATGGAGACCGGCCTGACCTACTGGTGCGTCACGAAGCAAGGCGGACATGACGGCGGGCCAGGGGCAGTGGGCGACAACTCCTTCTGCGGCGGCGGCGGCGCCGGCAAGAACGGCGGCGCGTGGGTCTATCCACCGTATACGGGGCCTGACGAGTGGTGGATGGACCCCGAGGTGCCGCGGACGTGGGTCAACGCACCCGTGGGGGCGGACGGGCCTCCCGGCGCTCGTGGCATTGTCGTCATTCGTATCCGTACTGCCGACGAGGACCTCGTCACGTACCCGATGATCACCGGGACCGACCCGGACCCGGAACACAACGAGTTCGGGCTGCCTGTCTGCCTCTGCGATGACCCGCACGTGCGCATTCGGCGCCTGCCTGGCTACATGACCCACGACGATGCCCCCGGCGATGAGCAAGGTCCCAGCACCTACGAGGACAGGCACTGATGTCCGGCACCCACGCCGTCATTCCCCATCGCCTCATCCCCGGCGCCAGCGTGAGCATCGCGCCCGGCGCCATCAACCTCTCGCTCAAGAACCTCGAGGCCTACGGCTTCGGCACCGCCGATTGGGACCAGTATGAGGCGCCGCCCGCCGAGGGCGACGAAGCCACGATAACTCTCGAGGGGGGCGTGGCCTTCGTCGGCAAGGTGAAGACCGTCAGCGGCGGCGTTGGCGAGCGCATTCTCTACCACGTCTCGTGCGCGGGGCGCGCCGACGAGCTCAAGGCCAACGGGGCGATCGAGGGCGTGTTCATCGACCGCGACCTCGCGCAGTGGCGGGCGATGGACTCCGGATGGGAGGACTGGCCAGATGGGCAGATCAACGTCGAGATCACCGACAAGCTCGCCTTCTTCTGGCCGACGATCGAGCCGGACAGTGGCACTGACCTCGTGCTCGTCGACACCAGCGAGCCGAAGACCGGGTACGGCAGCTATGCCGGCAACGTCGCGCCGCCCTTCCACGTCACCGACTTCCCCGCCGGCAAGACCCTGTGGAGCGCCGCCTACTACCAGATCGGCGGCGGCGCCACGAGCAAGCGCATCTCGAGCGTGTCCTTCGTTCCCGTGGCCGACTTCACGCAGACCGCCATCGACTCGCTCACGACGCCCGACTACAACGCCCCGATTCCGCCGGTGGTCCCGACCGGCGAGGACGCCGACTTCTACGGCACGACCGAGGTCGAAAAGAACCACTTCGCCACCTACCCGGACATGCCCCTGTGGAGCGGCCTGTACGGGGCGACGGCGCCCGAGAACGGCTTCCTCGGCGTCTATGCCTGCGACGACCTCGCGGACCTGCCGACCGAGAGCCCCGAGGCCATGGAGAGGGACTCGCACCTCGTCTACAAGTTCGCCCACTGCCTCTACGAATCGGCGTCGCGCGTGACTCTCGATGTGGACGCGAAGTACGTGGTCTTCTACGCCGCGTACAAGCCCATCCGCTGCCCTGAGAGTCAGCTCGCCTGGTACAGCCTCGACGCCGCCCACCTCGTGCGTCGCGCATGGTGCGCCCGCACCCGCCTCATGGCGCAGCGCGGCCAGTGGGCCTTCATCTACGGCATGGAGGTCTGCGCTCAGGGCTACAAGCCGCTCACGCCCGGCGGCGACGACGACCTCGCGCGAGCCTTCCGCATCCTCGCGCCTGGCTGCGACGTGAAGCCGATGATTCTGCCGCACCCGCTCGACGGCAGCCCCGGCACGACCATCGCGCTGCGCAACGCGACGACGCTGCCGGCGGCCGTGGCCGACCTGCTCGCCATGTACCCCGTCGACGTTTCCTACGGCTGGTGGGACGACGACGTGCTGCGCATCCGCGAGCTGCCCGACGGCGCCTATGCGGTGTTCGATGTGCCCGGCGTCGACACGACCGGCGCCGGGACCTCCAGCGAGGGCGCCGTCGACCTCGTGCTCGTCAGCTACATGGCGCCCGCCGCGACGCCGGCCAAGGGCAAGCTCGCGGTGGCGGCGCCGTCCTTCCTGATCGTGGACAAGGAAGGAGCCTATGAGCTGGTCGATGAGTCGTGGACGCCGGGCGCCACAGATCGCGTGGTGTCCATCGACGGCACGGGCGCCAGCGGCATCCTCGCGGCGGCGCGCATGGGTCAGTCTGTGGCCATCGAGCAGCGACCGGACCAGGGCTGCGGATCCGTGACCCTCAAGGCAATCGCCGGTGCCAGCCTCGTGCGCCCCGGGCGTGCGCTCTCCGGCCCCGGAGTGGCGGCCGACACCGTCATCACGGGCGTATCCGTGGACGTTGGCTCCGACACCGTGACGCTCGACCTCGGGCACTCCGGCTACGTCGGCCGCTTCCCCGCCAACGCCCCGGGCGTGCCGCTCTCGACGACGCCGACGAACCCCAACAAATCCGCCACATCACTCGACCTCCGGCGCAGCGCCGGCTGAAAGGGAGACCAGATGACTGTCCTCTCATCCGACCTCAAAGCGTTTCTCTCGGGCGGCGCGAGCAACGCCGACCCGCGCCTCTCGATCGGCGGCGCGAAGTCGTCCGTCGAAGTCTCGGCGACCGCCCTCAACAACTTATTCGATGACGTGACCGGCACGGAGGCCACGGCGGGCGTGACTCGGTACCGCTGCATCTACATTACGAACACGAGCGCCGACGTGGCCGGCTGGCCTGAGCCTGTTGGCTGGATAGGCTACCAGCCGCGCCACCCGGACAGCCCCTACACCGCCGACGGCGAGACCTACGCCTTCGCCTTCGCCGCCGAAAAGAACGCCGCGGTCGCAGCTCTCGCCAACGAGAACACGGCGCCGAGCGGGCCGACCTTCTCCACGGCGTCGAGCAAGGGCGCGGGCGTCGCGCTCCCGGACCCCGACTACGTCGAGGACGACTACGTGGCCGTCTACCTGCGGATGGTGACGCCGAGCTCGCAGGCGCAGAACGCCGGCTCCGAGTACCAGCTGTGCATCGAGAACCCGTGAGTCGAGGCGGCTGAACATGGCCCTGGTCACAGACGGCCTCATAGGCTGGTGGAACGCCAGCGAGCAGGACGGCTCGACCTGGCCTGACCTTTCCGGCAACGGCCATGACCTGAGCGTCGCCAACGCCGACTGGCAGAGCGACGGCGGCATCCCCTACCTGCGCTCTGACCAGGGCGACGGCACCAAAGCCACAAGCTCGGATGCGGCCTTCCAACTGGGCAGCGGGGCGCGCTCGCTCTGCGTGTGGACCAAGTACCCAGCAGGGAGCGTGGCCGATAACCGGGGCATCGCCGGAAAGATGAGCGAATCCAGCCCCTACCCGGGCTGGGGCCTCGTCTGGAACGGCAACGGCTACGTAGTGGCGCACATCATCCAGGACGCGGGCAGCACCATCATGACGGTGACGCGCTCGTCCACACCGGACACGTCGTGGCACATGGTGGCCCTCACCTACGACGGCTCCTACTTGAAGCTCTACTACGACGGCAGCCTCGTGGGCACATCCGGGGCGCACACCTACGACACCGACAACGCCAAGGACTTCGCCATCTGTGGCCTCGGATCGGCGCAGAGCACAGGCGTATGCGGCAACGTGCGCGCGGCACTCGTGTACGACACGTGCCTGAGCGCGACAGACGTCTCTGACAACTACGCGGCCGGGCCGGACCCACCCGCGGTCTACCATGGCGAGACCCCTATCGTGGACGGCGACTATACCGTCATCTCGTTCCTCGCAAGCGGCGACTTCGTCACGCCCGACGGCGTCACGACGGTGCGGGCGCTTCGCGTCGGCGGCGGCAGCGCCGGGGCGAAGGGCACGCCGGGCACCTGCTATGGAGGCGCCGGCGCCGGTGGCGGCGTCGTAGAAGATACCTCGGACGTGAGCGTGAGCGGGACC
>JBAXRL010000065.1:0-10824 GCA_037131205.1 Actinomycetes bacterium
GAACGGCAGCCTCTTCTTCACCATCTTCCAGACGTTCATGGGCGCATCTTCGCCGGCTTTCAGAAGTACCTGTATCAGCCGCAGGCGGCTGCCTGAGGCGCGCGACCCGACCTGATTCGTCCACTGTTTTCATGCTGATAGCATCGCCGTAGACTCGCTACATGAGCTTCCGATTCCACGCCCCTCTCAAGACTCTCGGCTTGCGAGCAGAGGTATTAAATGATACTTCTTGCGCTCGCCCGGGAATGCTCGATATGGGTAGCTCGGCGTGACCAAACGTCGTCACGCCCGCGAGGTTCCGCCCGGTGATCCCATAAGGGGAGTCATTCAAAGCCTGGCAGAAGACGAGAGGCATGTGCATTTCGACAAGAGGGCCTTTGGGAGGGCCGCCTTCGAGATGGAGCTCACGTCCGCCGGAGTCCGGGGACTGATTGAGGCGGCGGCATCAGGCGCCTGTCGGTTGTGGGTCACCAGGACTCAACACGCGCCGGGTCTGAGGGGGCAGACGATCTATCAGATCTGCCCTCAGTGCGGCGAGCTCGCCGTCTTCATCGAGTTCAAGATCGCTCCCGATCAGGAGCTCTGGGTGTTCTCGATCCACGAAGACTCAGAGAAAGGGAAGTACAGATGAGCCTTCAGTGTGTATCCTGTGGCGACATGACGATGGATGATCGTCATGGTGACTTCTCGTATGAGTGGCCCGAAGAGCTCTCCAGGAAGCCTTCGATCTTTCGGAACGCGGAGTGGCGAGAGTGTCGCAACTGCGGGGCGGTGCTTCTCTCGCCGTCGCTGATCGAGAGAATCGAGGCCAAGAGGTACAAGATCGCCGGTCTTCTCACGCCTGTGGAGATCAAAGCCGCGCGGACGCGACTCGATCTCACCCAGGTCGAGATGGCGCGGCAGATGGGCGTTGGGGACAAGAGCTACTTGCGCTGGGAAAACGGGCTCTCGATCCAGAGCAAGGCGATGGACACTCTGATCAGGGCGGTCGTCCTGTTTCCGGACTTCCTGAATACTGTGGAGCGGTCTCGCCACAGAGCAGGTGGGGTTGTTTAGTGACCACTAACTTATGGTACACTACTCACAATGAAAGCCTCGACACGCATCAGCAAGGACGAACGGCGACGGCAGATCATCGAGGCCGCCACTCGTGAGTTCGCGGTCGGCGGCCTGCATGGCACGCCGGTGGGGGCGATCGCCAAGCGGGTCGGCGTCTCACAGCCTTACCTGTTCCAGCTCTTCGGCACCAAGAAGGAGCTCTTCCTGGCCGCCGTGCGGCGCTCGTTCGAGCGCACCGTGGCGGTGTTCAGGACGGCGGCTGCCGAGGCGGGCGAAGACGCCGGCGCCGAGGCCGTGCTCATGGCGATGGGCCTCGCCTACCACCGTCTGCTCGACGACCGCAGGCTCCTGCTCATGCAGATGCAGGCTTACGCGGCCTGCGAGGACGAGGAGATCCGCGACGTCGTGCGCGAAGAGATGTTGCGCCTCGTGAGCTTCGTGCAGTCGGCCTCCGGGGCGCCCGACGCGGCCGTGCGCGAGTGGCTCGCGCAGGGCATGCTCATGAACGTCGTGGCCGCCATGGACCTGACCGGCGTCGATGCCGACTGGGCGCGCACGATGTGCCCAGTCACGGGGGAGGCACTGCAGAAGTAGAAGGCCGGGCGGCTGGTTTTTGGCCGTTCCCGGCCGTTTCTTTTGTCGTCATGAGTAAGTGATTGCTAAGTCACAACCAGGATTCCCACCGGGGATCCGAGCAAAGGAGATGAGCGACATGAGTACCAAGGCACTGACCATCTGGACCTTCATCGTCACCTCGGTGGCGGTGTTCATGGTTTCGCTGGACAACCTCGTGGTGACCACCGCGCTGCCGGTGATCAAGCACGACCTCGGCGCCTCGTTGCAGGGGCTCGAGTGGACGGTGAACGCCTACACGCTCACCTTCGCCGTCCTGCTCTTGACAGGCGCCGCGCTGGGCGACCGCTTCGGGCGCAAGCGCATGTTCCTTGTGGGACTTGCGATCTTCACGCTGGGCTCGGCGGCTGCTGCGCTGGCGCCGAGCATCCAGGCGCTCATCGCGGCCCGCGCCCTGCAGGGTGTCGGCGCCGCGATCGTGACTCCGCTCACCTTGACGATCCTGTCGGGCGCCGTTTCGCCGGCCCGCCGCGGCCTCGCGCTCGGCATCTGGGGCGGCGTCTCGGGCCTCGCCGTCGCCCTCGGCCCGGTCGTCGGTGGCGCCGTCGTCGAAGGCCTCTCCTGGCAGTGGATCTTCTGGCTCAACGTGCCCATCGGCGTCGTGCTGCTGCCCATCGCCTGGCGGCGGCTCAGCGAGTCCAGGGGCGCGAACCGCGCCCTCGACCTGCCCGGCCTCGGCCTGGCCAGCGTCGGTCTGCTCGGCATCGTCTGGGGCCTGGTGCGCGGCAACGAGTACGGCTGGACGAGCCTCGGCGTCGCCGGCCCCATCGCCGCCGGCGTCGTCCTCCTCGGGGCCTTCGTCCTGTGGGAGCTGCGTACCCGCGAGCCGATGGTCCCCATGCGCTTCTTCCGCAAGCGCGCCTTCTCGGCGGCCAACATCACCTCACTGCTGATGAGCTTCGGGATGTTCGGGGCGATCTTCCTGCTCGCCCAGTACTTCCAGGTGGTGCAGGGCTACTCGCCGCTGCAGGCCGGGCTGCGCACGCTGCCGTGGACGGCGATGCCGATCTTCGTGGCTCCCATCGCCGGTATCCTGAGCGACCGCATCGGCGCGCGGCCGCTACTGGTCGCCGGCATGGCGCTGATGGCGGCCGGCCTCGCCTGGATCGCCGTGGTCACCACGCCGACCGTCGCCTACGGGCGCTTGGTCCCCGCGTTCGTGATGGCCGGCGTCGGCATGTCGTTGTACTTCGCGCCGGTCGCCAATCTGGTGCTCTCGACGGTGCGGCGCCGTGAAGAGGGTAAGGCCAGCGGCGTGAACAACACGGTGCGCGAGGTCGGCGGCGTGTTCGGCGTCGCGGTGCTGGCCAGCGTGTTCTCGGCGGTCGGCGGGTACGCGACGCCGCAACTCTTCGTGAACGGCATGGTCGCGGCTCTGTGGGTCGGCGCGGCGGCGGTCGCGGTGGCCGGCATCGCCGCGATCGCCATCCCGCCGCGTCAGGACGTAACGCCCGATTCAGTGTCGCTGCTCGAGCGGCCTGACGGCGCCGGCACTGAAACCGACCTGGCGTTCCAGTCGGAGGCGGCTGCCTGAAGGTCGCGTCCGCGAGACACGGACGCGAGAGGTTCTCGCGGGGGACGGCGGGGCGGGCGGCCGGAAGGGCCTCCCGCCCCGCTCCCTCGCGCTTCAAGACGGCGTCATGTCTTGCGCGCGGCGCCGAGCCGCCGGACGATCCGTGAGCCGGGTTCCACCAACGGTATCGTTGGACGTACGCTTGGTTGAAACGGCCGGGCACGCAATGTGGTCGGCGGAGTCGACAGGACGGATCGACGAGGCCTCACCTCGATGCCGTCGTTGATCTCGCCCCGGCGAGCCGACCGACCGCCTCGGCGTGCGGCAGCGGATGGACGGTCGCTGGGCCCCCGGGTACACTCGCTGCCAGTCAACCGGCCGGGAGGCCCATCGTGGATGAACTGCTGCGGACCACCGCCGATCGAGCCATCCGCTACGGGAACGCGCTGCCCGAGCGGCGGGTCGCGCCTGACGCCGCGGCTTTGGCGGGGCTGGACCGCTTCGACGAGCCATTGCCGGAGGGACCAGACGACCCGGAGCGCGTGATCGCCCTGCTCGACGAAGCCGGGTCGCCGGCCACCGTGGCCACCGCCGGGCCCAGGTTCTTCGGCTTCGTCATCGGCGGTTCGTATCCCGTTGCCGTGGCGGCGAACTGGCTGGCCGCGGTCTGGGACCAGAACGCCCACTCGTTCACCTCCTCTCCCGTGGCAGCCACGCTGGAGCGCGTCGCGCAGCGCTGGCTGGTCGAGCTGCTCGGCCTGCCGTCCACGACCGTGGCGGGCTTTGTGACCGGCGCCACGATGGCCAACCTCACCGCGCTGGCCGCTGCCCGTCACGCTGTGTTGGAGCGGGTCGGTTGGGACGTGGAAGCGCGCGGGCTGGCCGGCGCCCCCGAGCTCACCGTCATCGTCGGCGAAGAGGTCCACCCGTCCGTGATCAAGGGCTTGGGTCTGCTGGGTCTGGGGCGGGAGCGCGTGCACAGGGCGCCGGCGGATGCCCAGGGGCGCATGCGCGTCGACGCGCTGCCGAGGATCTCCGGACCGACGATCGTCTGCGCGCAGGCGGGCAACGTGAACACGGGCGCGTTCGACCCTGTGGAGGAGATCGCCGTCCGGGCGCACGCGGCCGGCGCCTGGGTCCACGTGGACGGCGCTTTCGGCCTCTGGGCGGCCGCGGCGCCGGAGCGCGCGCATCTTGTGCGCGGCATCGGCACGGCAGACTCGTGGGCGACCGACGCGCACAAGTGGCTCAACGTCCCATACGATAGCGGGCTCGCCTTCGTACGCGACCCCGAGCCGCTGCGCGCGGCCATGGGCGTGACCGCCGCCTACCTGCCGGCCAGCATGATGCGCGAATCGGCGGCCCACACGCCCGAGCTCTCGCGGCGCGCGCGGGGCGTCGAGGTCTGGGCCGTGCTGCGCGCCCTTGGCCGCTCCGGCCTCGCCGACCTCATCGAGCGCGATTGCCGCCATGCCGCGCGCTTCGCCGAGGGGCTGCGCGACGCCGGCTTCGAGATCCTCAACGAGGTGGTGCTGAACCAGGTGCTGGTCGCGTTCGGCGACGACGCGGCGACGCGTCGCGTGGTCGCCGCCATCCAGGATGACGGTACCTGCTGGTGCGGGACGACCGTCTGGCAGGGGCGCACGGCGATGCGCATCAGCGTCTCCGGATGGGCGACCACCGGCGACGACGTGGAGCGGAGCCTCACCGCCATGCTCCGCGCCGCCGGCTGAGACCGCGCCGGCACGCGGATCGGATTCTTCGCCGGTCCGCTCACCGAGTCGCCCACGCCGCTCCCCCGCCCCCGTCTCGATCGTGGTCAAGCGCCCGTTTGACGAACGCGGCGCGGGGAATCCGCAAGGACACACGCCGAAGGAGGCCCCGTGAGCGAGAGCCCGACCCGACAGCTCGCCGATGAGCACGAGTACGTCAAGCTGGTGGTGGGCGCGATTGACCGGGAGGTCGCCTGCATCGAGCGCTACCACGCATTGGCGCATACGCTGGCGGAGGCGCCGCCCGACGACTCTGAGGGATCAGCATGAACAGCACCACCACCGTCGGCATCTTCGTGTTCGACGACGTGGAGCTTCTCGACTTCGCGGGCCCGTATGAGGTGTTCACGACGGCGGCTCATCTGCACGAGGAGGACCACCCGTCTGCAGCGCCGCTCTTCGAGGTCCGCACGATCGCGGCGGCCGGCGGGGCCATCCGTTCGCGCGCGGGGCTCCTCTTCTCCGTGGACCACGACTTCTCGAGTCACCCCACGATCGATCTTCTGCTCGTCCCCGGCGGTCGCGGCACACGGGAGCTCGCCGAGCCGGAGGTCGTCACCCGGTGGATCGCCGCGGTCGCGGCGCGCTCACGGATCACGGCGTCGGTGTGCACGGGCGCGTTTCTGCTGGCCGAGGCGGGCTTGCTCGACGGGTTGTCCGCCACGACGCACTGGGAGGATGTCGGCGAGCTTGGGTCGAGGTGGCCGTCCGTCAAGGTCGTCGAGGGTGTGCGCTGGGTGGACGAGGGCACCGTCGTCACCGCGGCCGGCGTCTCGGCCGGCATCGACATGAGCCTGCATCTCGTGGAGCGGCTGGCGAGCCGCGACCTCGCGCAGCGGACGGCGCGGTTCATGGAGTACGACTGGGTCGAGCGCGCCTGACGCGGGCCGGGCGGAGTAGCGCTCGCCACCGCCCCGCGGCTCGGGCGCCTCAGTCCGGCAGCGGCCCCGTGTCCCACTCCGACGGCGTGAACACCGCGCCGGGCTCGGCGCCGACGATGAGCATGGCGGTGCCGGCCTCGAGGGCCACGGCGCCGCGCAGGGTCGCCGGGTCTGAGACGTAGAGGAACGTCCCGGCCGGGGCGTCGATCTCCTCTCCGTCCACCCGGTAGGTGGCGTGCCCGCTGAGGATGAGGAACAGTTCCTCGTGACGCGTGCCGGCATCGTCGACCTCGGTGTGGTCGTGAGTGAGGACGTCGCCCGCCTTCGTGGCGCGCGCGAGGTTGGTACCGAACGAGCCGATGCCGAAGAAGCGGCGCAGCGGCTTCCACTCGGTGGTCGGGTAGTCGTCGTCGATCTCGAACGGCAGATCGTCGATGTGCGCTGTGGTGTAGGTCACCCGTTTCGCGTCGTCAGCCATCGCTCGCCCTCCCTTGCGTTTTCTGTTCTGCCTGGAGTGTAGCAGGGGCGCGGCGAGGTTTGCCGATTCTCCAGCGCGGAATGTGGACTAAAATGCCCCGACTTTTCCCAGAGGTGATCCTCATGGATACGGAGCTGCTCTCGCGGCCCGACGACCTGCCGGAGGCCGGAGCGCACGTCCCCCGCCACCTCGGCTTGGCGCTTGTCGTGATCGCGGCGGCTCAGCTCATGATCGTGCTCGACGCCACCATCGTGAACGTGGCGCTGCCGGAGATGCAGCGTGCGCTCGGCTTCAGCGGCGCCAGTCTGGCATGGATCGTCACCGCCTACTCGCTGGCGTTTGGCAGCCTGCTCCTGCTCGGCGGCCGGCTCGGCGACCTCTACGGCCGCCGCCGCATCTTCATCATCGGCGTGCTCGTCTTCTCAACTGCGTCGCTGGTCGGCGGCTTTGCGACGTCCGAGTGGTGGTTGCTCACGGCCCGCGCCGTGCAGGGCGCCGGCGCCGCATTGGCCGCGCCGACCGCTCTGGCGTTGATCGCCACGACCTTCCCCGCGGGGGTGGCGCGCAACCGGGCGCTCGGCGTGTGGGCCGGCATGGCCGGCGCCGGCGGCGCCATCGGCCTGCTGCTCGGCGGCATCCTCACGACCTACGTCTCGTGGCGCTGGGTGCTCTTCGTCAACGTGCCGATCGGGGTGCTTCTGGCGGCTCTCGCGCCGTTCGCCCTCGTGAAGACGGCGCGGCTGCGCAGCCGTCTGGACATCCCCGGCGTCGTGACCAGCACGGCCGGTCTCGCCCTGCTGGTCTTCGGCCTCACGCATGCCGCCGCCGGCCGGGACGGCTTGTCGCACTGGGGCGACTCGCCGACGATCGCCGCGCTGGCCGCCGCCGCCGTCCTCCTCGTGAGCTTCGTCTTCATCGAGCGTCGCAGCGACCACGCCGAGCTGCCGCTGCACCTGCTGCGCTCGCGGCGGCGCTCGGGCGCCTACGTCATGATGCTGCTCCTCGGCACCGCGATGTTCGCCGTGTTCTTCTTCCTCACCATCTACATCCAGACGGTGTGGGGCTACAGCCCCGTGAGGGCCGGCCTCGCCTGGCTCCCCTTCCCGATCTCGCTGATCGCGCTCAACATCTTCGTGGCCCGCTACCTGGTGACGCGGGTCGGGGTGCGTCCTCTGCTGATGGCCGGCCCGCTATTCGCCGGGGCCGGCTTCCTGTGGCTGTCGCAGATCAGCGAGGCCGGCAGCTACTGGACCGGCCTCCTGGCTCCGTTGATGCTCGTCAGCGCCGGCATGGGCCTCATGTTCGTCCCGCTCACGCTGATGGTCGTCTCGCACGTGAAGAACGAGGAGGCGGGCGCCGCCTCGAGCCTGCTCAACATCGGCCAGCAGGTGGGAGGTTCCATCGGCCTGGCGGCGATCGGTACGATCGCCTGGACGTCCGTGGCGCACAGCGTGAGGGACCAGATGGCGGCCGCCGCCGCCGGCGGCGGCTCGGCGGCGACGAGCAGCGGCGCCGACGCAGCGTCGGGCGCCGCCGGCCTGCCCTCGGGCATCCTGTATCACGCGCTCACCGTGGGCTTCTCCACCGGCCTCATGATCGCCGGCATCGTCGCGCTCAGCGGCTTCTTCGTCGCGCTGGTCGCCACTCGGACCCCGGGCCGCTTGCGGCTCGGCTCGGCCGTGCTCGACCGCGAGCCTTCGTGTGACGAGGTGCTCGGCACGTGCGAGCCCGTGCCGTCGCCTGAGGGGTAGCGAGCCGGGGCCGCATCCCGACCACACCACACGCCCAGACACGGAGAGAGACATGGACACCACCTCGACCGCTCCTCGACCCGCATCCTTGCGGCTGGACCCTCCGAGCCTCGACCCCGGCGCCGACATCGGCCACGTGCACCTCAAGGTCGCCGATCTCGAGCGGGCGATCGGCTTCTACCGCGACGTGCTCGGCTTCGCAGTCACCGGCCGGCTCGGCGGCCAGGCCGCCTTTCTCTCGGCCGGCGGCTACCATCACCACATCGGTCTGAACACGTGGGAGTCGCGCGGCGGCTCGCCGCCGCCGCGTGGCGCGACCGGCCTGTATCACGTCGCCATCCGCTACCCGACGAGGGCGGCGCTGGCGCGCGCGCTGCGCGCGCTTCTGGAGCGCCGCTATCCGCTGGAAGGCGCCGCCGACCACGGCGTCAGCGAGGCCATCTACCTGCACGACCCCGACGACAACGGCATCGAGCTGTACTGGGACCGGCCGCGCGAGTCATGGCCGCTCGGCGAAGACGGCGGCTACGCGATGGTCGTCGAGGCCCTCGACCTGGACGACCTGCTCGCGGAGGCCGACGGAGAAGACCCGGTAGCGCCGGAGGCATAAAAGGACTGAAATACTCCTGTTCGGGAAGACCTCTCGCATATGTTGTTGTTCCCAAGCAGGAGGCAGTCGTGAAGATCATTGTAGCCGGCGCCACAGGAGTCATCGGGCGGCGGCTTGTCCCATTGCTCGTCGCGGGCGGCCACGACGTCGTCGGCATGAGCCGTTCGAGCGCGCGCGCCGCGAGTCTCGAGGAGTATGGCGCGCGGGGCGTCGTGGCCGACGTCTTCGACGGCGAGCGACTCCTCCGGCTTCTGGCCGACGAGCAACCCGAGATCGTGATCCACGAGCTCACCGACATACCTCACGAGCTCGGGCCCGGGCACACCATCGCGCAGTTCGCCGCCAACCGGCGCATACGCATCGAGGGCACTCGCAACCTCGTTGAGGCGGCGCTCGCCGCCGGGGCGCGTCGCCTCGTCGCCCAGAGCTATGCGCACGTCTATGCGCCGCGGGGCAGCTGGGTGAAGGCCGAGTGGGAGGCCCTGGACCTCGGCCCCGACGTCCCCGATTCCCGCCAGCTCAACGTCCTTGCGCTCAGGGAGCTGGAGCGCTCCGTACTGCAGGCCCCCGGCATCGAGGGTGTCGCGCTGCGGTACGGGACGTTCTACGGGCCCGGCACCGCCTTCGAAGAGGGCGGCACCGTCAACAGGCTCGTGCGTCGGCGCCATTACCCGATCGCCGGCAGTGGGGCCGGCACCACGTCGTTCGTGCACATCGACGACGCCGCTGCGGCCACAGTCCTTGCGGTCGCCGGTCCGACCGGTATCTTCAACATCTGCGACGATCGGCCGGCAGCGCTCAAGGAGTGGCTGCCGTTCTACGCGCGCCTTGTCGGAGCGCCGCCCCCGAGGCACATCCCGGCGCTCGCCGAGCGCGTGCTCGGCAACGAGCATCTTGCCTATCGCTCGACCATGCAGCGCGGCGCAGCCAACGCCAAGGCCCGGGCGCATCTCGGCTTTGCGCCGGCGTGGACTACCTGGCGAGACGGCCTGCGCCGCGAGCTCGAGATGGCGGCCGTCGCGTGATCGAGTCTGTCTGGGGCTACCCGCGGCCGCCGCGGGTCGCGGCGAGCACGCGGCGGATTCGCGTGGTGCTCGGCGACGTCAGCGTCGCCGATACGGCGCGTGCGCTCCGCGTGCTCGAGACCAGCCACCCGCCGGTGTACTACATTCCGCCGGAGGACGTGCGCAGGGAGTACCTGCGCCCGAGCCGGCGGACTTCGTACTGCGAGTTCAAAGGGCAGGCGAGCTATTACGACCTCGTGGTCGGCGAGCGCGAGGTGCGGGACGCCGCCTGGTACTACCCCGATCCGTCGCCGGGCTACGAAGCCATCCGCGATCACCTGGCCTTCTACCCAGGGCGCGTCGACGCGGCCTTCGTCGACGACGAGCAGGTGACGATCCAGCCCGGCGACTTCTACGGCGGCTGGATCACCGTCGACATCGAGGGGCCGTTCAAAGGCGGGCCGGGCACGGCCGGCTGGTAGAGCCGAGCGGCGGCGGGCGGGGCGCGGACGGGCGGGGCCGCAGGCCCCCGCCGCCCGCCGCCTTCGGCTCCGCTACTCGGTCAGCCGCCGCGGCTGGTCGCCCGGGGCGATCTGCGGCGCCGTGCCGCGGAGCTCCAGCAGCTTCTGACGGAGCTCCGTCTGCAGCTGCCCGATCTCGCCTTCGGCCTCGAGGCGCCGAGTGCGGCCCTCCTCCTGGATGCTGATCGTCTCCTCCAGCGTGGCCACCAGGGCGTCGTTCACCTTGCGCAGGGTCTCCACGTCGACGACCCCGCGCTCCACCTCGCGACCCACCTTCGCCGAGCCGGTCTTGAGGAGCTCGGCGTTCTTCGCCAGCAGCTCGTTGGTCGTGTCCGACACCTGCTTCTGCAGCTCCATCGCCTTCTGTTGCCGGTACAGGCTGATGGCGATGACGATCTGGTTCTTCCACAGCGGGATGGTGGTGAGCACCGACGCCTGGATCTTCTCCACGAGGTTCTGGTCGTTGCTCTGGATGAGGCGGATCTGCGGCGCCGTCTGGATGGCGACCATGCGCGTGAGCTTGAGGTCGTGGAGGCGGCGCTCGAAGCGCGTGGCCGCCTGCTGCAGGTCGGTCAGCCGCTGCGCCGCCATGACGTCGTTGC
>JBAXRL010000066.1:0-10821 GCA_037131205.1 Actinomycetes bacterium
AGGCCGAACGGGTTGTCGGCGCCGCACACGAGGCACATGCGGCTGATGTTCTGGGCAGCGAGGGTCTTGCGCTTCGTGGCGGCCTCCGTGGGCGGTGCATGACGACTCCGGCATCATACGCGAGCCGCCGTGAGGACGCGCGACGTGGCCTGGCGCCCGCCTTCGCGAAAGGTACGGCGGCGGGGCTCGAGAACGGCGGTTCGCCGCGGCTCAGGGCGGGGTGGGCGCATGCCCACCCCGCCCCGATGGCCCCCGCGAGGAGGCCCTCGCGCTCGGGCTCAGAACCTGAGCGTCTCCAGCTCCGGCTCCTTGAGGATGTCCATGAGCGTCCAGAAGCGCGCCTCGCCGGAGGCGATGCGGAAGACCTCGGCGATGGGCTCGAGCGGCCTGCCGATGATCCCCTCGAGGGCCGCGCGCTCCTCGGACACCTTCCTCACGAGCCCGGCGTCGTCGACGAACTCGACGGCGCCGGTGAGGCGCATCATCTGCGCCTCGGGCAGCTCGCCGGCGCCGTTGTAGAAGCACACCTCGACCTTGGGGTTCCGGTGCAGCTGGGCGCTGAACTGCTTGGGCGACATGGTCATGAAGTAGAAGCCGCGCGCGTCGGCGAACCAGAGGAGCAGTGGTCTGACGCGTGGCTGGTCGCCGTCTTCGGTCGCCAAGTAGCAGATGGGGTGCTCGGTCGCGAAGGTGACGCAGTCGTGTAGTTCCACGATCGACCTCCTCAGTTGAGCGGCAGGCCGGCGATTCCCACGGGGAGCGCCTGGATGTCGGGCGCTGTGCCGTCCCCAAACCCGCTCCAGTACGCGCCGTTGGCGATGTAGAGGGTGTGGTCGCCCTTCTTGGTCGTCCCGAACACCGGCATCGTGGGGTAGTTCAGCCAGCCGGGGTCATCGACGATCCGGCACAAGGCGCCGAAGGACGAGAGGCGGTACAGCGCGCCGCTGGGGCTGCCGCCGGTCGTTCCGGAGTTGGTGGCGACCCAGAGCCGGCCGAGAGCGTCAAAGGCGATGCCGTCGGCGGTCACGAGCTCCGGCCGTTCGCAGAAGACCTCGGGCGCTCCGGGAGAACCGTCGGCGCGCACGGCGATGCGCACGATGCGGCCGTAGTCGGAGACGCTCACATATGCACGATCGCCGCGGAAGGCGATGCCGTTCGCGCCGAGGCCCATCATGGTCGGGTCGGTCGCCGGGTCGCCGCCGGCCAACAGTGCGTCCTCGAGCCACGGCGCTTCAGGCGTGACGGCGCCGCCGTTCAACTCAACCCGCCAGACCGCTCCCGGGATACTGTCGGTGATGTACAGACGGCCGTTATGGAAGGCGAGGCTGTTCGGGAAGGCGCCGTCCGGCAGCTTCACGACCTCGGTCAGCTTCCCGTCGTGGCCCAACTTCAGGACTGCCGAGTCGATGGCCGGTGGCTCTCCCCCGCCGGCGAGGGCGACGTAGACTTGGTCGTCGGCGTCCACGGCGACGCCGAGGAGCATCCCGTAGGGGGTGAGGTCCTTGGTCGAAACGAGCCTTTTCTGGCCGTTTGGCGTCACCTTCCAGATCTGCCCGATATTGGATCCCCACAACGACGGGTCCACGCTCTCGTCGTAGTAACCCCAGGTAGTGAGCGAGCCGAACAGGTTGCCGTGGCTGTCGGCGGCCATGCCTGCGGCGAAGGCGCCGTAGTCGCCGGCGGCAAACGTGGCCACCGTGCTCGGCTGCCAGACCGCCCTGCTCGCGCCGGCCGGCGCGGTCAGCGCGACGAGCAGGACCACCGCGAGTGCGAGTGTGATGACGAGACGTTTCATGGGGCTCCTCCTTGCTGGTGTGTCCGCCGCCCCGCCGGACGAAGTGGCAGGCGGGGCGTCGCGGCTCGGGTACAGCTTGCGGCAGGGCGCCGCCCCGGTCGTCATACCAACAGGGTGATTCTTGGCGGTGGCTAGATCTGCTCGGGCGGCCGCAGCAGCCCGAGCTCACGGGCGCGCTCCACGGCGGCGGTGCGCGTGGTCACCTCGAGCTTGGTGTACAGGTGGCTCATGTGGGTCTTGACCGTGTTCCCGCTGACGAACAGGCGCGCCGCGATCTGCGGGGCGCTGAGCTGCGTGGGCAGCAGGTCGAGGACGCGACGCTCGGCGGCGGTGAGCGGATCTGCCATGCGGAGCTCCTCCACCGCTTGGCGCAGGCGCGCGACGCGGCCGCGCAGCATGCCCGCGTCGCGACCCGCGCGCAGCTGCGCCTCGGCGCGCGCGGTCCAGCGCTCGACCTCGCCAGGTTCGGCGTGCTGCAGGCAGATCTCACCGAGGATGACGCAGATCAGCGTGATCCGCCATGGTATCTGGGGCACCATGTCGACGAGGTAGCGCTCGCACGCCTGCACCGGTGCGCGCCAGTCGGGGTCGTGGCTCGCGGCCCGGACGCGGGCGTGCGCCAGCAGCATGGGCATCGCCATGTACATCCCCGGGGAGATGTCCAGGGCCATGCCGGGAGTGAGCGCCAACGCCTGCCGGCCCAGCTCCCGGGCTTCGTCCCGGTCTCCTGCGTCGGCGGCGATCAGCGAGAGGAAGGCCAGGGCGTAGGAGCGCGTGACCGGATCGGCCGAATCGCACAGCAGCTCACGGAACGCCTGTGCGGCGCGGCGGGGAGCTCCGTTGAGATACGTGGCCACGCCCAGCACCCGCTGGCTCTCGACGGCATGTGCGGAGCTCGGCTGCTCGCAGGCCGCGCCGCTCTCGGCGTCCTCGAGCATCCTGGTGACGCCGTCGGGAGCCAGGAAGGCGCGGAGGCCCAGCTGCCAGGCGCGCCACGAGCCCAGATCGTCCGGCATGCACTCGTCACCGACCGCGACGCTGCAGGCGGCGTGTCGCCAGCGCTCGCCCTTCGAGGGATCGCCGATGACGGTGCCGTACAGCCATCCGGCCGCCATCGTCAGGGCCAGGTGTCGTGAGAGCTCCGCGTCGGTGAACGCGTCGAGAAGCCGGCGCGCGCTCTCGACCTGGCCGCGGTCGACGTAGTCCTGAACGGCGACAAAGGCCGGCCAGGCCGCCGTCGCGACGTCGCCGGCGGCGATCCAGTGCCGCACGGCGCGCCCGGCGTCCCCACGCCGGTCGAACCACGCCGCCGCGCGTGCGTGCAGGAGCAGCGCCTCGTCGGGCTCGCGGCGCTCGAGCTGCGCGGCCAGCAGCTCCGCGAAGAGGTGGTGATACCGGTACCACTCGTCGCGGTCGTCCAGCGCCGTCACGAAGAGGTTCTCTCGTGCGAGGCGGGCCAGATGCTCGTGCGCGAGGCTGTCCCCGGTGACCGCGCAGCACAGGGATGACGACAGGCGGTCGAGCACGGACGTGTGCAGCAAGAAGCGTTGCACGTCGGCCGGCTGCCTCTCGAGCACTTCGGCGGCGAGGTAGGCGGCGATCTCGCGGCGCTCACCGCGCACGTGTGGCAGCCAGTCGCCGGCGGCGCGGCCCGCGCTGGCGAGCGTGGCGAGGTAGAGGCCGGTCGCCCAGCCCTCAGTGATGTCGATGAGGTGCTCGCGGCCCTCATCGTCGAGGGCGGCGCCGTGGAGCTCAAGCAGGCGGACAGCTTCATCGTGGTCCAGCCGCAGGTCCTCCAGGCGGAGCTCCGCCAGCCTGCCCGCTGCGCGCAGCCGAGGCAAAGGCAGGGGCGGCTCGCGACGCGTCGCGACGGCCAGCTGCGCGCCGTGCGGCAGGTGGTCCACGAGCAGCGCGATGTGTGCCCAGCAGTCCTCGCCGAACACCAGGTGGCCGTCGTCGAGCACCAGGAGGAACGGTGGTGCTTCCGCGACGGCCGCCCCGAGCGCCGGCATGACGCGCTCGGCGAGCGGCGGCGAGCGTAACTGCAGCAGATCCAGGACGCCCGGATCCACGGGCGCCACGCGGGACAGCGCCGTCGCGATGTAGGTGAGGAGGACCACCGGGTCGTTGTCGGCGGCGTCGAGCTGCACCCAGGCGAGTGGCCGGCGGCCGGCCACGGCCCATTGCGTCAGCGCCGTGGTCTTGCCGTAGCCCGCCGGCGCGGTGACCAGCACCAGGGGCGCCGCCGACCGCTCCAGGGCCTCGACCAGGGAGTCGCGGCGGATCATCGTGAGCCGCGGCTCCGGGGGCTTGAGGCGTGAGCCGACGGGCTGGAAGCCGAGGACGCGGTGTTCGAGATCGAGCCGGGCCGCGGACGACTGCGCGACTGCCGCCGCCGCCGGCGGCCTGCCGTGAGTATGGTTCTTCGTGGCCTTCGCCATGAACGAGCCCCTCTCGTCACCCGGGGGCATCGTAGCACGGCGCCCGCGCCCGGACGCTGCGGGAGTGCCCGCTCCGGCTTCCTACCGCACCGCGACGCGGTCGCGGCCCGCGCGCTTGGCCGCGTACAGCGCCTCGTCGCTGCGTCGCAAAAGCGCCTCGAGGGTGTCGTGCTCGTCCTTGCGTTCGGCAACGCCGAGGCTCACCGTCACCGAGAACTCGTCGGCGCCGGCGGCGAAGCGCAACCCGGCGATCGCCGCGCGCAGCCGCTCGGCGAGGACGGCGGCAGCTTGCGACTCCGTCTCGGGGAGGAGAAAGCAGAACTCCTCGCCGCCGTAGCGCGCGTCCAGGTCCGGCACGCGCAGCGTGCTCAGGCACTCCCTTGCCACCTCCGCGAGCACGATGTCGCCGGCGGCATGCCCGTGAGTGTCGTTCACATCCTTGAAGTGGTCGATGTCGAGCATCACCGCCGAGACGTGCAGGCCGTAGCGCACTGAGCGTTCGAGCTCGGCGCTCGCGCGGGCGTCGAAGTGCCGCCGGTTGTGCAGGCCCGTCAAGGGGTCGGTCGTGGACAGGCGCTCCACCTCCTTGAACAGGCGCACGTTCTCGAGGGCGGCCGCGGCCTCGTTGGCGAGCGCCTGCGCAAGCCGGGCGCTCGCGTCGTCGAAGGCGTCTGCTTCGCTGCTTCCCAAGAGGAGAAAGCCCAGGCGTCGGCCGTGCGCCGTCAGCGCCGCCGCCATCCAGGTGGGACCTTCGATGGGCAGCGCCGCGGCGACCTCCCCCGCACGTTCGGGCGCCGGACGAAGTATCAGGGGGCTCGTGGCCTGCTCGATGTCGCCGAGGCACTCCGGCGGTCGGGCGAGCGCGCCGTCCGCGGCCCCGCCGACCTCCCGCCTGCTCGCCCGGCCGGCGATGCCGCAGAGCACCAGCTCGTCGTCGAAACGCACGTAGACGGCGCGGCTCCGGTGAGGGACGAGCCGCGCCAGGAAGACCTCGAGCCGGCTCACGATCTGGTCGAGGTCGAGCTTCGCGGTGAAGGCTTCGAGCGCTTCGAGCAAGGTCTCGGCTTCGAAGCGTGCCCGCCGCTCCCCCGCGACCGCGTCTTCGAGCGCGCCGTTCTTGACGTAGAGCTCGCGACTCCTCTCTTCGGTGATCGCCTCTGCGGCCTTGCGCGCGCGTCGCTCCCGCTCGAGCCGGCGGCGCAGCAGTTCGCTGGGGTCGTCCACCACCGCGTGCTACTTCGGGCCGACCGTGAAGACGGTCGCCGGCGGATCGCCGCCGAGACTCTGCCGCTGCACGAAGAGCGCCTCGCCGTAGTGGTCGATGCACTCGCGGATCAACCCTTCGGCGAGGTCCGGCAGGTCGTTCTTCGAGCGGTACGTCATGATCATCGTCCCGGGCGCGGGCGTCTCGCAGTTGAAGGTGGGGAGGTCGGCGTCGGGGTACAGCTTTCTGACCTCGACGTGCACGTAGTCGTTGACGCGCGGCAGGAACTCGAGGGACGAGGCGATGCCCTCGAAGAATACGGGGAAGGAGGTGACGAAGCGCTTGAACAGGTGCCGCCCGAACACCTGGAGGAGGTCGGGGGCGGGAATGCCCGTCTCTTTGGACAGGTTGCCGAGCAAGGTCGCCATCTCTTGCGGATCGTAGGTGCCCACAGACGTGTAGACCCCTCCCGAGGGCAGGTCGGACAACTCGATGATGCGCTCGCAGGTCTCGAACGAGAACTGTTCGTCGACGAGCTCCAGAAACTCGGTGAACACCAGCCCCTTCACGATCGACCTCCTCTGCCGCGGGACGGACAGCGTCACGAACCGGATCCGCCGAGACTCCCGGGCGACTCGGCGCGGTACACGCGACGGTATCACGCTCGGCGGGCGCTGTGCAGCCTATGGCGGCGTTGGCGCGAGCGCGGGCGCCGCCGTCGCCCGCGGCCGGACGCCGTGCCTCGCGCGGCTCGGCGCCTCCGGCCGCGGCGTACGTCGCCAGGCCGAGCAACGGCTTCTCCCTCTCGGCCGAGCCTTCACGGGGCTCCGTGCCCATTTCCTTTGGGAAGCGTTGCGCCGACGACTGTCGAAGCGGGCGAGTCAGCCGTCACGCCACGCCGGCGACGAGGGAGGGGAGACGCATGGATGTGCTCATTGCGCACGGTAGCGCCGGGTCACGACGGGCGCTCGTGCGGGCCCTCGCGGGGCAGGGCGACGCGGTGATCGAGGTCTGCGACGGCCTCGCGGCGCTGGATGCGCTGCTCGAGTCGGACGCGCCGCGGCTGGCGGTCCTGGATTGGGATCTGCCTGGGATCGACGGGCCGGAGATCTGTCGCCTGGTGCGGCGCTATCGTCTGGCCGGGCCGCCGTACCTGCTGCTGCTGGCGGCCGGCCGCGACTGGGCGGAGATCACGGCCGGCCTCGAGGCGGGCGCGAACGACTGCCTGAGCACGCCCGTGTCGGGCGCCGAGTTGCGCGCCCGTGTGTACGCCGGCCGCCGCTTCGTGGAGCTGCCCTGGGAGCAGGCCGACCGCCTGGCGACGGCGAGCAAGCCGCCGTCCGCGCCCGCCGCGGACCTGCGCGTCGCGGCCGCTACTCTTTCGGCCAGGTGACGGGGTCCTCGACGTCGGTCTTCATCATGGCGCTCTTGCCGCAGGCCGGGCAGGTCAGGAGCTTGGTCGACAGCACGTGGACCAGGGTGAGATGCCGGGGCTCCTCGAAGACCTCTCCGCAGTTGGGGCATTTGGCTCTGAACGGTTTCATGGGCTGTCTCCTCAGTCGTTCGCTTGCGGACCGCCGGACCGGGTTGACGATACCCTCAGGCGGGCGCGCCTGAATCCTCTGCCGGCATGGCGCGCCGGCGGCGACGCTACGCCAGTGGCAGGGCGACGCGGAACTCGGTCCCCGCCGCGGAGCTTGTAAACGAGACGGTACCGCCGCTGCGCTCGACGGCCGCCTTGACGATGGCGAGGCCGAGGCCGTTGCCCGGATAGGCGGAGACGTTGCGCGCCCGGTGAAAGCGGCCGAAGACGCCGCTCTGCTCGTCGGCCGGGATGCCCATGCCGGTGTCGGCGACTGTCACCACGGCCACGCCGCCGTCGGCCTGGGCGCCGAGAGTCACCCTCCCGCCTTCCGGCGTGAACTTGAGGGCGTTGTCGAGCAGATTGCCGAGCACCGTCTGAAGCCGCGAGCGCTCGGCGGCGACCGGCAGCGGGGTTTCCGCGATCGCCAGGTCGAGATCGATGCCGGCCTGCTCGGCGCGCGAGGCCACGCTGCCCGCGGCCTCGCGGGCCACGGCGGCGAGGTCGACGCGCTCGCGCGCGCCGGCCGGCTCGCCGGCCTCCAGGCGCGAGAGCTGCAGCAGGTTGTCCGAGAGCGTGGCGAGGCGCTGCGTCTGCACGAGCGCGCGGTCGACGAGGCGCCGCTCGTCGGCGCCGCTCGCCTTGCGCTCGGCGAGCTCGAGATCGGCCTGCAGCGCCGTGAGCGGCGTACCGATCTCGTGGGCGGCGTCGGCGACGAAGCGGCGCAGCGACGTGACCGTGGACTCGACGCGCGCGGCCATACCGTTGAACGACTCGGCCAGGCGCCCGACCTCGTCGCGTCCCGCGACGGGGGCGCGGGCGCCCAGGTCGCCGGCGGCCATGCGGTCGCTGGCCGCGGTGAGCGCCACCACGGGCCGCGAGATGCGTGACGAGACCAGATAGCCGGCGAGCGCCGCGAGGCCGACGGCGAGCGCGGCCGCCAGGAGCCACGCCAGGGCCGCGCTCACCAGTGCGTCGCGGCCGGAGGCCGGCGCCTCCGAGAGCTGCACGTACTCGCCGCCACCGCCAGTGATGGGCATGTCCAGCGTGCGCTCCGACCTTGATCCGCCGGAGCTGCCGAACAGGCCGCGGCCGAGCGGGTTCGGCAGCCCGCTGCGGTCGCGGCGCCCGCGCCCTTCCCCGAAGTCGCGGTGGAGTAGGGCGTCGGTGTCGAGTGTGGTGGGCGAGCCCGAGTCGGCGAGCAGCGCGCCGCCCGCGTCGTACACGCGCACGCGGGTGTCGGTGGTCAGCGCCGCGGTCTGCGCCCACTCGCTGAGCGCCGTCTGGCTGGTGAACGGCAGCGGCTCGTTGGCGATCAGCTCGGCGCTGGCGCGCAGATAGTCCTCCTCGGCGCGCGAGTAGTAGTTGCCGAGCACGGCCAGCAGGATGCCGCCGAGGATGACGGCGGTCAGCAGGGCCATCCCCGCGTAGGTCAGGGTGAGCTTGAGGCGCAGTGAGCGAGCGTGCATGCCTCCTCCGCCTACGTGGCGAGCCTGTAGCCGAGGCCGGGCACGGTGAGCACGATGCGCGGGTCGCTGGGCTCGACCTCGATCTTCTCGCGCAGCCTGCGCACGTGGACGCTCACGGTCTTGTCGTCGTAGAAACCGGCGTCGCTGCCCCAGACGTTCTCGATGAGCTGCCCGCGGGAGAAGACCTGGCCGGGGTGCTGCGCCAGAAAGGCGAGGAGGCGGAGCTCGGTCGGCGTGAGGTTGAGCGCGCGCCCGTCGCGAGTGACGGTGGCGCGCGTGCGGTCGATGGTGAGGTCGGCGGCGTAGACGATGTCGGCCTCGGTGGAGGCGAGCTCGCCGTAGGCGCGGCGCAGCAGTGAACGGATGCGGGCGATGAGCTCGCGCAGACGGTACGGCTTGGTGAGGTAGTCGTCGGCGCCCATCTCGAGGCCCAGGACCTTGTCGACCTCGTCGGCCTGCACGGTGAGCATGAGGATGGGCTGGCGCAGCCCGAGCCGGCGCATCTGCCGGCAGAAATCGAAGCCCGAGCCGTCGGGCAGGCGCACGTCGAGGACGATGAGCTGCGGCGAACGGTCGCGGGCGTGCGCGACGCCGCCGGCGCCCGTGGCCTCCCAGTGGACGTCGTAGCCCTCGTCGCCGATGCCTTCGACGAGGGCCTCGGCCACGGCCGGATCGTCTTCGATGACGAGGATGCTCTGCGGGCGCTCAGACATGGCGGGATCCTAGCATGGGCTCAGCCGCCCCCTCGGCGTGCGTGCGGGGGCGGCTGAGCGTGGGTGTCACTGAGCGGGAGCGGTCGAACCCTGGGCTTGCGGCGTACCGTCGGGCTGCGGCTGGCCTTGCTGAGGCTGGCCGAACTGGCCGCCGCCCTGGCCGCCGAACGGGCCGCCGCCCTGACCGGACCCGCCGTCGCCGTCGCGGCCGAACCCGCCACCCTGACCGGACCCGCCGTCGCCGTCGCGGTCGAAGCCGCCGTGGCCCTGGCCGTCGGCCTGCCGGCCGAAGCCGTCGCCGTCCTGCCTGGACTGGCCGGGGCCGTTCGCTGCGCGGTGGCCGTCGCGGCCGTCCGGGCCGCCGATCGCGCTGCCGATCGCCACGCCGCCGAGCAGCAGCACGACGGCCGCCGCGACGCCGGCGGTGATGAGCACCCAGCGCTTGCGGAACCAGCTCCGCGGCGGCGCGGCCATGGGGGCCGCCGCGGCCGCGGAAGCCGCCGCGGCGACGGGAGCGGCCGTGGCTACGGGAGCGGCCGCGGCCTGCACCGTGGTCGGCGCTTCGGCCGCCGGCAGCGCGTCGGTCGGCGCTTCATCGGCCGGCTCTGCCGCCGGCGTCGCGTAGCCCGCCGGAGCCTCTTCGGGGGTCGCGCCCGTCGGCTCCTCGCCCGGCGTCGCTGCCGCGTCTCCCGCGTTCTCGTCGATGGTGTCCGTCATCTCACACCTCTCTCCGTGGTCACTGCGCCGGCGGTGGGCTGCCGGCCTCGTGCTCTGACTATGCCTCCGCAAGCTTGCGCGGCGACTGCGAGGCGGCTACAGGTCCGTAACCTTCCTCCGGCCCCCGTCGCTGCCCCGGTTACGACACCGTTGCCGCGCCGCAATAGGCGCTTCATCCCGGCCTGCCAGAGTCCGAGCTGCGTCACCGCCGTCACAGCGCGGGGCGCCTCTGTCCATCGATCGATGAAAGGAGCGCCGATGTCCGCACGATCGCGGCTTCTGCTCGACCTGGCGCTGTTCGGCGCCCTGGTCGTGGCGTTCAACCCGTCCTGGACCGGGCTGGCCCTCCACGAGTGGCTCTGCGCCGCGGCGATAGCGCCCCTCCTGTTCCACCTGGTCGTCAACTGGAACCAGACCATCCGCCTCGCGCAGCGGTTCGCCGAGCACCTGCGGCACACGCCGCGGCTGAACCTGATCGTCGACAGCGCCCTGTTTGTCGCCGCCGTCGGCGTGACGCTCAGCGGCTTCATGGTGTCGCGGGCGATCGCCGGGGCGCTCGGCCTCGTCTTTGCCCCGAGCGCCCTCTGGACCTCCGTGCACTCCTTCACCGCCGACGCGACCATCGCTCTGCTCGTCGTCCACTTCGCGCTGCACTGGAAGTGGATCACGTGTGTCGCGCGCCGCATGGCGCGTCCCGCCACGCCCGCCGCATGATCTCAGGAGGACCCATGAAACGAACGTTCAAAAACGTGGCCGCGGTGCTCGTCGTCACGCTGTTCACGGCGCTCGCGATCTTCGCGACCGTCCAGCTTACCGGCCGCATCCTCGGCCCGACCGCCACGGCCGCGGCACGCACGGCCGCGGCGCAGATCGCCCCTGCGCAGATCGCCCCTGCGCAGA
>JBAXRL010000067.1:0-10762 GCA_037131205.1 Actinomycetes bacterium
TGCCGAAGGTGCCGAAGCTGGCGAGGTCGCGGCGCAGCTGCGCCGGCGTCACGCCCACCAGACCGGCGAGCTGCTGGGAGTGCACGTACTCCACGCCGTCGCGGTCGAGCTCCTCGAGCGCCCGGCGATAGGCGCTGAGCCGCTCCACCGTCTGCAGCGAGACGTGCTTGTCGGCGCGCATCCGCGGCGCCTCGTTGCCCGATTCGGCTTTGACCTGGTCGCTCAAGGATCCTCCCACGGTTCCTGCAACTGTGATTCTATTCACAGTAGGCCGTTTGTCAAGCGGTCATCTGCGAAAGCCGCGACAGAAGCCGCCACGCGAGCGTGGCGGCGAGCAGCCGCGGCGGCGTGAGAGAGCGGCCGCAGGTGCCTGCGGTGCGGAGAGTGTGGGGCAACGCGGGCGGAGCGGCCCGCGGCGGACTCAGCGCCCGAGGGCGGCGGCCAGGGCGGCGATGGACTCGGGCGGCGTGCCGCAGCACCCGCCGACGATGCCGGCGCCGAGGGCAGGATAGCCGCCGACCACGGCGGCGAAGTGCGCGGGGGTCTCGCCGTACACCGTCTGGCCGCCTTCAAGGCGCGGCTGGCCGGCGTTGGGCTGCGCGCAGGTGACCCCGCCGTTGAGCGCGGCGAGGATGGGGACCAGCTCGGCCATGGGCTCGGCGGTGATCTCGCAGTTGCAGCCGACCAGCGCCGCGCCGGCCTCTTTGAGGGTTGCGACCGCCGCGGCGGGATCGACGCCCATCATGGTGCGGAAGCCTCGGGCGGCCGGCTTGAAGGCCATGCTGGCCAGCACCGGCCGCCCGCCCGCCGCCGACACCACGGCCTCCACGGCGATGCGCGCCTCGGTGAGGTCGAACATCGTCTCGATGTTGAGGAGGTCCACCCCTCCGCGGACGAGCGCCTCCGCCTGCTCCGCGAACGAGGCGCGCAGAGCTTCGGGGTCGGCGTCTCCCATGGGCTTGACCATCTTGCCGCACGGGCCGATGTCGCCGGCCACCAGGCGGCCGGGAAACTCGCGGTCGCGCAGCGCGACCGCGAGGCGCGCGCCGGCCTCGTTGAGCTCGACCGCGCGCGCGGCCAGCCCGTGCGCCTCCAGGCGCAGCCCAGTGCCGCCGAACGTGTTGGTGTTCACGATGTCGGAGCCCGCCGCGTAGAAGGCGCGATGGATGTCCGCCACGTCGGCGGGGTGCGAGACGTTCCACTCCTCGGGGCACTCGCCGGCGGCGAAGCCGCGAACCATGAGCGCCAGCCCGAGCCCGCCGTCGAGCAGCAGCGGGCGTTTCGCTATGAGGGCGACCAGATCCACGATGCGAGTGTAGCAGACGGGGCAGGCCGGCCCCGCGGCGGACTCACGCAGCGGCCGGCCGGCTCGTCGCCCAGCCGCCCGCCGGCTCAGCCCCCGGCGGCGATCTCACGCACCAGACCGTCGGCCTCGCGCGCCGGCAGCCCGAGGCAGAGGTGCAGCGCCGCGACGGTGTCGCGTCGGGACAGACCGCGCGCGAGCAGCGCCGCGGCGGCGGCCCTCACCTGCGGCCGCGCGGCGGCCGCTTCGTCCAGCGGCGGCCCGAGGTCGAGGACCAGAGAGATCTCGCCGCGCACGGCGCCCGTCGGCCCGGCATCCGGGCCGGGCACGGGGTAGCGCTCGCTGAGCTCCAGCAGGGTGCCGCGCACGACCTCCTCGTGCACTTTGGTGAGCTCGCGGCACACGGCGGCGTTGGCGCCGGGCAGCGACGCGGCCAGCACGGCGACGCTGCGCGCCAGCCGCTGCCCGGTCTCGAAGGCGACGATCAGGCCGCCGCAGCGGCGCCACCCCTGCAGCAGCGCCTCCAGCTCGCGCGCCCTGCGCGGCAGATAGCCGACAAAGCGAAAGCCGTCGCCGTCGATGCCCGCGGCCACGAGCGCCGTCAGCACGGCCGACGGCCCCGGCAGCACCGTGAAGTCGAGGGCCTCGGCGACGGCGCGCACGACGAGGCGCATACCGGGATCCTGCACGCCGGGCATCCCGGCGTCGGTGACCAGGGCCACGTCCTTGCCGTCGCGCAGAAGGCGCAGCACCTCTTCGGTCTTCTGCGCCTCGTTGTGCTGAAAGAGGCTGGTCAGCGGCACGTGGATGTCGAAGTGGCTGAGGAGCTTGCGTGTGTGGCGCGTGTCTTCGGCGGCGATGAGCTCCACCGCGCGCAGAGCGTCGAGGACGCGCGGCGTCACGTCCCCAAGGTTGCCGATCGGTGTGGCGCAGACGTACAGCATGCCGCTCACCCCTTCAAGAAGCGCTCGATGAAGATGACGTCGATGTCGCGCCCGGCCACGCGCGCGTGCCGGCGGGCGGCGCCGACGATGGTGAACCCGAGGGCGAGATGGTACCCCAGCGAATCGAGGTTGTCGGCGCGCAGGTCGGTGAAGATCTTCTCGTAGCCCATCTCGAGGGCCGCGGCGAACGACGCGGCCGCCAGCGCGGCGCCCACGCCGCGTCTCCGGTGCCGCTGGTCCACGTAAGTGCCCATGGTCGCCACGTGGTCGAGCTCGCGGGTCGCGAAGGTGTTCCACGGGATGACGGTCTGGAAGCCGAGGATCTCGTCGGCCGCCTCGGCGACGTGCACAAACGAGCGCTCCGGGAGCGCCTCGATGTAGGCGCGCTCCTCGGCCACGGTGAACGGCGTGTCGAGCAGGCTGTGGCGGCCGCCGGCGATGACGCCGTTCAGCACGGCGGCGACGCCGGCGGCGTCGTTCGGCGTCGCCCGCCTGATGCCGACGCCGGGCGCCGCGTTCACGCCGCCGGCTTTCGCATGACCACCATGATCTCCCACTCGTCGAGGTCGACGGGCCGGCGCCCCCAGGATCCGGCCGTCCCTCCCCACACGTGCTCAACCTCGAACCCGGCCATACGGCAGAGGAGCCTCAGCTCGCTGGGCACGTAGCCGCGCTCCCGTACCGGTACGCTGCGCGGCCCCTCCGGCGTCTCCCACTCCATGTCGTAGGACTCGCAGAGGGTCAGCGGGTCGAAGCGCCCGGCCTCGACCTGCTCCGGCGTCGCGTTGCGGATGAGCCGCATCCCGTTGCTCGCCGTGAGCACGAACGGCGCGCCCGGCTTGAGCGCCGCGAGCACGTTGCGCAGGATGGCCAGGTCGTGCTCGAAGGGGTCGTCGGCGCCGATCAGCGTGAAGGCGCCTTCGCAGAGGCACGCCGCGGCGTCGAAGCCGCCCGCGAAGCTGAAGGCCGTGGCGTCGGCCTGCACGAGCTCCACCTCGACGCCGGCCTCCCCCGCCGCCTTCGCCGCCTCGGCGAGCATGCCCGCCGAGAGGTCGAGCCCCGTCACGCGATAGCCACGCCTGGCCAGTTCCACGGCGTGCCGGCCCGTGCCACAGCCCACGTCAAGGATGCGGGCGCCGGCCGGCACGTCGAAGACCTCGACGAGGAGCTCCACCTCACGCACGCTGTCGGCGGTGAACACCTCGTTCATGTACTGCGGGGCGTAGCTGTCGAAGAACTCGCGCCACACGCTGTCGGCCATGCCGCCTCCCCCTGGGTCTTTCGCCCCATTCTGTCAGGCCCGGGGCGTTCTTTCGAGTGCTCCGCGAAAGACCTGTGCGCCGCAGACCCCGGCGAGACGATCGTCCGCCCACCGTGCGGCGCGGTCGCGCGCGACGCGGCGCCCGCCCGCGGACCGCGTCCGGCGCGCCGAGGCCCTGCCACGCACTCCTCCACGTCCGTACCCAGAGGGGCAAGGGACATCGGTCTAGACGAATGTCCCAGGCTGTGCCGGCGCGATCCTGTCGATAGCAGGAGCACGGATATGAATCCGCACGGCGGGCGGCGCCCATCGTCCCCGCGGTAGACTTGCGCACATGAGCGATGCACACCCCCGCGTCCGGCCGGCGTCCCCGACCGACGCCGAAGCCCTCGCCGGTCTCTGCGGCGAGCTCGGCTACCCGTCCACGGTCTCACAGGTCCTGGCCCGGCTGTCCCTTCTGGACGACCCCGAGCGCACCCTGCTGGTCGCGGAGGCCGGGGGCGGCCTCGCGGGCTTCATCGACGTGCACGTGCAGCGCGTCGTGGAAGAAGACCCCTACGCGGAGGTCGGCGGGCTCGTCGTGAAAGCGGGGCATCGCGGCGAGGGACTCGGCGCCGCCCTCCTGGCCGCCGCCGCCGACTGGGGGCGGGCACGCGGCCTCACGGTCATGTGGATCCGCGCGAACCTTGCCCGCGACGGGGTACACGACTTCTACCCGGCCGTCGGCTGCCGGCGCGTCAAGGACCAGCGCGTCTACGAGTACCCCCTGTGAAGCGCATCGTCCTCGGCGACGACCTCGAGGCGCCGCGCGCGCTGCCGCACGCCTGCGCGCGCCTCATCTACATCGACCCGGAGGCCATCGCCGTAATGGCGCGGCGGCTCTCGTGGGACGAGCCCGAGCTCGTGGGCTGCGAGGGCATCCTGCCCTGAAGCCACGAAGGGGGCCGGCGCCTCGCGGCGCCGGCCCCCGAAGCGTCAGGCGCTCTCCGCCGGGTCACTCGGGGACTATCGCCTCGCTGGGGCACGACTCGACGCAGGTCGCGCAGTCGTCGCACTTCTCGGCGTCGATGACGTAGATGGGGTCGTCTTCGGAGATGGCCTCGTTGGGGCACTCATCGACGCAGGCGCCGCACGCGAGGCACTCATCAGTGATCTTGTAAGCCATGTGGTTCTCGTCACCTCCTGTAAGCGCGCTGCGGACGCAGAACGCGCGGGATTCCGTTGCACATTTAGCGATATGGCCGCGGCGAAGTCAAGACGACGATGCGGCGTCGTCCGGGAAGAGCTCGCTGAGGGCCAGGGCGGCGGCGCCGATGAAGCCGGCGTCCGGCCCCAGCGCCGCCGGCACGACGCGCACCTGGTCGCGCGCGGGCAGCGACCCGCGCGCCCGCAGCACGGCGCGGGCCGGCCCCAGCAGCAGCTCGCCGGCCGCCGCCGCGCCCCCGCCGATGACGATCACTTCGGGGTTGAAGATGTTGACCAGCGTCACGAGGCCGGCGCCGAGATACTCGCCCACTCGGGCGAGCACGGCCACGGCGCCGGCGTCGCCCTCCTTGCCGAGCCGGGTCAGGAGCCGGCTGTCGACGGCGTGTCCCGTCGCGAGAGCGCGGCCCAGTGCCGTGGCCGGCTCGGCCACGGCCGCGGCCCTTGCCGCGGCCGCCATCGCCGGGCCGGCCACGTAGGCCTCGAGACAGCCGTGGTTGGAGCAGTTGGCCGGGCACTTGCGCCCGTTCACGTCGATGATGATGTGGCCGAGCTCGGCGGCCGCCCCGCTGCAGCCCCGGTACGGGCGGCCGCCGCAGATGATGCCGCCGCCCACGCCGGTGCCCAGCGTGAGCATCAGCATCTCGCGGGCGCCGACGCCGGCGCCAAAGGCGTTTTCGCCGATGGCGGCCGCGGTGGCGTCGTTGTCGATCACGACCGGTACGCCGAAACGCTTCTGCAGCAGGTCGCGCAACGGCACATCGCTGAGCGGCAGGTTCGTGGACTCCACGACGCGCCCGGCGGCGAAGTCCACCATCGACGCGACCCCGATGCCGATGCCCTCGACGCGCCCGGAGCCGTGCTGGAGGTCGGCGATGCAGGCCACGATGCCGTCCAGGCAGGCGCGCATCGAGCCGGCGTCGGTGAGCATCGTGAACCGGTCGATGATCTCGGGCGTCTCCCGAGCGGCGGGCGTGCCCGAGGCGGCCCGCGGCAGCCGTCCGCGCAGCAGAGCCGCAGCGGTCTTGGTGCCGCCGATGTCCACGCCGATGACGATGCGCTCCGTGCTCATGACACCCCGCAGCTTACCATGGTGTAGACTCGCGACTGGAGGAAACGCCCGCCCTGGGGCGTAGTCAGGTGCAAGGCCCGGCGCCCCGATCCCCGCCATCATCACGCCTTGGGCGTCGCCTGCGTAAGGAGCGGGATCACCAGCAGATGCAAAACGACGACGACAACGGCGGGCGCAAGCCCTACAAACGGTACAAGGCCGGCCGCGCCAGGCGCAGCTCCATCGACGACGAGCTGGCCGGGGCGCGACCTCCTCGTGAGCCGCGGCCGCGCGACGACGGCCGGGGGCCCGACGCACGCGCCATCGCCACGGAGAACGCGGATGGTGACTACCGGCGGTACGGGCCGGCGCCCGCCGAAGGCAAGAAGGGCAGGAAGGCGGCGGCCGGGGGCGCCGGCACGGCGCCCAAACGCCGCCGCCGCTTCCGCTGGTGGTTCGTCCCCGTCGGCCTGCTGACCGCGCTCATCATCGCCGGAGTCGTGGTCACCGTCCTCGCCTGGCCGGGCTACAAGAAGTTCGACCGGGCGGTCGACAAGTCCAACAAACGCATCGACAAGAAGACTCGCGCCGAGCTCGCGCCCGACGACGGCTGGATCTGGCGCAACGGCACCACGCTGCTCCTCTTCGGCGTCGACAGCAAGGCCGGCGAGCCGGCGCGCTCCGACACCATCATGCTGATGCGCTTCAACCCGAAGACGCACACCATCAACCAGCTCTCGATCCCGCGCGACACGCGCGTTCAGCTCCCCAGCGGCGCCTACGACAAGATCAACACGGCGATGTTCTGGGGCGGCCCGTCCCTGGCGGTCCAGACGGTCAAGAAGTTTCTCGGCGTCGACGTGAACCACGTCATGGTGGTCGACTTCAAGGGCTTTCCGCGCCTCGTCAACGCGGTCGGCGGCGTGGACCTCAAGGTGCCCACGACCATCACCACGATCGCCGGGGCGAACGGCCGCACGGTGGTCTTCAAGGAGGGCATGCACCACTTCAACGGCAAGTACGCGATGCTCTACGTGCGCATCCGCTACGCCGACGACGACTTTCACCGCGCGGCGCGTCAGCAGCAGTTCGTGCAGGCGCTGCAGAAGAAGATCGCGCAGCCGTCGAACATCACCAAGCTACCCGAGATCGGCAAGAAGTTCATGAGCGGCGTGGCCACCGACCTCACCACCAACCAGATCATCGAGCTCGGCTACCTCAAATGGCGCGCCACCGGCGGCAAGAAGATGGTGATGGTGGGTACCCCGGGCTGGGACGGCGGGGTCGCCTACGTCTTCCCGCCCTCAGACGCCGAGAAGCAGAAGCTCGTCCACCAGTTCCTCACGAGGTAGGCCGGCGCTCGGCAGGGTCGTGGCCGGCGCCGCGCCCGCCCGCCTCGCCGGCGCCCGATAGGGCCGCGTCGGAGGCCGCGCCCGCCCGCCTCGCCGGCGCCCGTCAGTAGGCCACGGCCACCAGCGCCAGGCCGCGCGCGGGCGCCGTCTGCCCCATGCGCCGGCGCTCACCGGCCGCCAGCCGCTCCGCGAGCTCCTCCAGCGTCATGCGCCCCTGGGCGACATCGACCATCGAGCCCACGGCCACGCGCACCATGTTGTGCAGAAAGCTCCCGGCGCTGATCGTGAACTCCCATTCCGCGGGTCCGGGCGGCCCGTTTTCGCCGGCGGCCGCCCGCCAGCCCGCGGTCAGCACCTCGCGCACGCAGCTGTGGTACAGATGCGCCGATGGCGTCAGCGCCGAGAAGTCGCGGCGGCCGGGCAGCAGAGCCGCGGCCTTCTCCAGAAGCGCCGTGTCGACGGCGCCGCGCACGTTCCAGACGTAGGCGCGGTCGCGCACCGGCTTCACCGGCGACAGCCACAGCCGGTATCGGTAGGTGCGCGACGCCGCCTTGCGCGCGGTGAAGCCCGATGGAGCGGGCGACACGCGCGATACGGCGATGTCGGGAGGCAGCAGGGCGTTCAGCGACAGGCGCACCCGGTCCGGGATCAGGTCGCGGCGCGCGCAGACAAACGACGCCACCTGCGCCCACGCGTGCACGCCGGCGTCGGTGCGCCCCGCCACGCTCAGGCGCACTGGTTCGCGGAGGACCGTCGCCAGCGCCTCCTCCAGGAGTCCCTCGACGGTGCGCCGCCCCGGCTGCCGCGCCCAGCCGCGATACGCGGTGCCCTCGTAGGCAAGATCGAGCCGCCAGGTGGCGCGCCCCGGCGGCCGGTCATCCGCGCGGGCCTGAGTCCCCACCCCTCCGTCGTCGCAAGCGTTCACGGACGGCATCCTACACGAGCAGCCCGGCGGCGATGACCGCCGCCGTCACGACCAACAGGGCGGCGTCGGCCCACCTCGCCCGCAAGGGATGCAGGCGGGTGCGCACGGCGCCGGGCCGATAGCAGCGCGCCTCCATCGCCAGGGCGAGCTCGTCGGCGCGCCTGAAGCTCAGCACGAACAGCGGCACGAGGACCGGGGTCAGCGAGCGCACGCGCTCGCGCAGCCCGCCGCGGCGAAAGTCGGCGCCGCGGGCGCGCTGCGCGCGCATGATCGTGTCGAGCTCCACGAACAACGTGGGGATGAAGCGCAGGGCGATCGTCACCATCAGGGCCAGCTCATCGGTGGGGACGCGCAGACGGCGCAGCGGCCGGCCCAGCCACGCGAGGCCGTCGGTGAGCGCCATCGAAGGCGTCGTCAGCGTCAGCACCGAGCCGATGAGCACGAGCACCACGAGACGCAGGCTCAGGTAGGTCGCCAGTTCGAGACCGCGCCACGACAGGTGGATGAAGCCGAAGCTGAAGAACGGCTCGCCCGGGGCGAACACGACCTGAGCCACGAAGGTGAGCGCGACCAGCCACAGGAGCGGCCTGAAGGCGCGCCAGAACCACGCCGGCGGCACGCCGCTCAGAGCGTACGCCAAGGCCGCGGCGGCGGCGTACACGGCCAGCCCGGCGAACGAGTCGCGCACGAAGAGCGCCACCGCCAGCGCGCTGACGGCGACGAACTTGGCGCGCGGGTCGAGCCGGTGCAGCAGCGAGTCGCCGGCGTAGTACTGGGCGATGGTCGCCTTCACAGCAGAGCCTCCGCCGCTTCGGCCGCGCTGCGGGGCGCACGCTGTGGGTCGCGGCCGAGCCGCTGCCACAACGCGACGAAGAAGGGTTCGCGGAGGCGGTTCGCGGCAAGCAGGCGGCCGCCGGCGGGGCTGAAGTCCCAGGGGCCGGCGGCGGCCACCCGGCCCTCGTTGAGCACCAGAAGCTCGTCGCAGAGCGCCCAGGCCAGATCCACGTCGTGGGTCGCCAGAAGCAGAGTCACCCCGGCGTCCTTGAGGCGCGCCAGGATGCCCACGAGCCGGCGCCGCGTGCCGGGGTCGAGGCTGACGAACGGCTCGTCCAGCAGCAGAAGCCGCGGCCGCATGGAGAGGACCCCGGCGAGCGCCAGGCGGCGCTGCTCACCGCCCGAGAGCGCGTAGGGGTGCCGCTCGGCGAAATGCTCCGGCGGCAGGCCGACCACGTCGAGAGCCGTGTCCACGGCCGCCGTCACCTGCGCCTCCGGCCACCCCAGCCGCCGCGGCCCGAACGCCACGTCGTCGCGCGCCGTGGCGGCGAACAGCTGCAGCTCAGGGGCCTGGAACACGAGGCCCACCTCACGCCGCAGCGCCGCGTAGCCGGCGTCCGCGGGGCCGGCGCCGTCCAGAAGGACGGCGCCGCTCTCCGGCGCGTCCAGGCCGCGGATCACCTGGAGCAGCGTCGACTTGCCGGAGCCCGAGGCGCCCATGAGCGCCAGAGAACCCGCTGCCCGCAGTTCGAACGACACGTCGCAGAGCGCGGGGATCGGGGCTCTGGCCTCCTCGTAGCTGAACGACACCTCCGCGCAGGAGAGACTCATGCCGGCCGCACCCGGCGCGTCCGGTCCGCGAGGCATGTCGGACGCGGCGCCGGCGAGCGCTTCGCGGCCACTCACGTCGCGGCGCCCAACGCGTCGAGCAGCTCGTCCATGGTGAGCGGCAGGCCGGGGAGGCCGCGTCCCCGCTCCGCCAGCGCGAGCGCCAGCTCGCCGGCCGCCGGCAGGCCGAGGCCGAGCCGGCGCACCAGCGCGACGTCCGCGAACAGGCCGCTCGCGTCGCCCGCGTAGGCCTCAGCGCCGCGCTCGAGCGCCACCACGCGGTCGGCGCCCACGATCTCGTCCATCTCCTGAGTGATGAAGACGACTGCGAGGCCCTCGACGCGCAGCTCGCGCACCGCGGCGAGCACCTCGTCGCGGCCCGCTGGGTCGAGCATCGCCGTGGGCTCGTCGAGCACCAGGACGCGGCGCGGCACGGCGATGACGCCGGCCAGCGCCGTGCGCTGTTTCTGGCCGCCCGAGAGCAGGTGCGGCTCGCGGCGGCGCAGCTCCTCAAGGCCAAAACGCGCCAGCATCTCGTCGACCCGGCGGCCGATGTCCGCAGCCGGCCATGCCAGGTTCTCGAGGCCAAACGCCACATCGTCTTCGACGCACTGCGCGACGAGCTGGTTCTCGGGGTTCTGGAACAGCACGCCCACGTCGCGGCGCGCCGCCATGCGCCCTCCCTCGACCAACAGGTCGTGGCCGCAGGCGAAGGCGTGGCGCGCGGCGGAGGGCTTCTCCAGCCCGCCGAGCAGCCGCGCCAGCGTGGACTTGCCCGAACCGTTGGCGCCGACGACGGCCACGAGCTCGCCCTCGTGGACCTGCAGATCGAGGTCGGCGAGGGCATCGGCCTGCGCCCCCGCGTAGCGGTAGTGCAGGCCGGAGATATCGACAAGCGGGGCGCTGCTCACGGCCCGAAGCTTACCCCAGCCGCGCAGGGGCCTTGCGCCGAGATCGTGAGCGCGCCTCTGATCCGTGCCCACCGACGGGAAGACAGCTCGACTTCGGCGGCCTTGGGTCGCTTGCCCGCGCCTCGTCGCGCGCTTCAAGCGGCGCGGCTCCGGCAGCCGCGGAAGGCCGTGGTCGCAGCCGCGCAGGGCCGTGCTCGCAGCCGCGCAAGG